>JAZNGI010000087.1:0-3887 GCA_045576375.1 Eubacteriales bacterium | reverse complement strand
TATGCGGATCAGCGGTAAAGCATTGCGGCTCCGACGATTCCTGCGTCGTTGCCTAACTGTGCGATTCGGTACTCGGTGATGCGGTCGCAGTTTTTGGCGTATTGCTCCCGATTGATCTTTTCCTTCAGAGGTGCCAAAAGCAGATCGCCTTCCTTGGAGATGCCGCCTCCGATGGAAAGAATCTCGGGTTGGAAGATGTTCACGATGTTGGTCAGGCCGCAGGCAAGATAGTCGATCCAGGTGTCCACCACTGCAATGGCATCGGGATCCTTGGCTCTCAAACCGTCGTAAGCGGTCTTTCCGTTGACCTTGTTGATGTCCCCGCCGCAGATCTCCCACATTTTCGACTTGGGAGCGCAAAGCATTTTCTCCTTGGTCATACGAATCAGACCCGTGGCAGAGCTGTAGGCCTCCCAGCAACCCTTTCTTCCGCAACCGCAGGGCTGGCCGCCGTGAACGATCACGATGTGTCCCAGCTCGGCTCCCGCGAAGTTGAAGCCTTGATAGATCTTGTGGTCAATGATCACGCCGCCGCCCACGCCGGTGCCCAGAGTGATAAACACGGAATTGGCGCTTCCCTTGGCCGCGCCCACCTCTGCTTCGCCCTTGGCGGCGCAGTTGGCGTCGTTTTCAATGCCGATGTTTTTAATGGGGATCAGTTCTCCCAGCTTTTTCACCAGAGGATATTTCAAAAAAGGAAGGTTGCAGGAGTAGTCCACGCATTGGGTGTCTTGGTTGGCAATGCCGGGGGTGGAGATTCCGCAGAAGCCCACCTCTTCCAAGGGTCTGCCCGCTTCCTTGAGAATGTCGTTTGTCACCTGCGCCATGTCCTTCACGATGGCATCAGCTTCTCTTTCCTTTCCTGTGGGGACGCTTTTCTTCAAGAGGATCTTTCCCTCTTCGTCCACCAGGCCTGCGGCAATGTTGGTGCCGCCCAAATCAATTCCGATACTGAGCATTTTTGGTTTCCTCCCAATCAATTATATTTGTTTTTCAATCGTTTATGCTTTTTATTCTTCTGCGGGTTGCATCTTCTCCAACAGCTTGCGGTTAAACTCTTCCGCGGTGTTATATCCCATTTTCTTCTGACGGTTGTTCATGGCCGCCACTTCAATGATAATGGCCAAATTCCGTCCGGGCTTCACGGGAACCGTAATGGAGGGAACGCGAATTCCCATAATCTCCGTGAATTCCGTGTCCAACCCGAAGCGATCGTAGTTTTTGCCGCTGACCCAGGGCTCTAAGTTGATGATCAGGTCGATCTTTTCCGTCATTTTCACCGAGCCCATACCGAACAGCCGACGAACGTCCACGATGCCGATACCTCTCAGCTCAATGTAGTGGCGGATCAGCTCGGGCGCAGAGCCAACCAGTGTTTTGCCGGACACACGCTTGATCTCCACGGCATCGTCGGCAATGAGACGGTGTCCTCGCTTAATGAGCTCAATGGCGGTCTCGCTTTTTCCCACGCCGCTGTCGCCCAGCAAGAGCACGCCCTCGCCGTACACTTCAACGAAAACGCCGTGGCGGGTGATCCTGGGGGCCAGATGCACGTTCAGAGAAGAGATCAAAGAGGCCATGAAGGCAGAGGTGGGCTCGTGCGTGCTGAGAATGGGCACGCCGTGCTTCTTAGCGGCGGTAAGCGCCTCTTGAAACACGGGATTTCCGTGAGCAAAAACAAGGGCAACGGGATGGTGCTCCATCAGGGTGTCAAGGGTCTGAAGGCGTTGCTCGGGAGAAAGACGTGCCAAAAAATCGTACTCCGCTTTTCCCGTGATCTGAATTCTGTTTTGGTCAAAGAACTGAAAGAAACCGTTCAGAGCAAGGCCCGGACGGTTCACCTCCGAGGAGATCACTTTAATGTCCGAGGCCTCACGGGGCAAATACTCCTCGGTTAATTCAAATTCCTTTATAATTTCCGACAGTTTGTAAAAGTATTCTTGTGCCATAGGCTCCTCCGACGTTGATCTATAAAGATTGTACTATAATATTTGGAAAAAAGCAATAGAGTTTCGACAAAAATATTGCGGAGCCCGAAGGCTCCGCTTGATTTTTTATTCGTCGTCCGTTTTTTCTTTTGTTTGCGTCGTCTCCTCGGGTAACGGAGCACCTTCTTGAAGGAAAACGAATTCCTTGGAGAAGTGGGAAGCGGGATCCCGTGCGGGGCGCTTTCTCTTCGCATGGGTTTCTTCCAGCTTTTTATTCAGCTCCTTGGTTTGGGCGGATTTTTTTCTTGCCCACAGGAGGAACACGGTCAGAAGAATCAAAAACGCACCGGTCAGAGCGAAGGAGTAGACGGTGAGCATAAGGTCTGCAGTCCCCTCGGAGGAAGCGGAAGGCTTCACCGTTGCTCCCACCTGTGCCACGGAGGACGAGGAGGGAAGGGTCAGCGTGATGGTCACCGTTTCGGGACGGATGTAAGGATAAAAGCTGCCGCTGTCCCGATGCCAGTAGAAAAAGGCGGAGGTGTTGTCGCTGCAACGGGCGTAGATCAGATACAGTCCGTTGTTTTTGCAGTATTCATTGCGGTAAGCACGCACCGTTTCTTCGCCGATGGTAACATATTCGGATTCACAGCCCTCGGGAAGGGTCACCTCCGCGGGAACGGGAATGGGAACGTAGTGGGCGGGAGAGGAAGTGAGTCTTGCGTAGGGCAGTAGCGTCACTCCGTCGGAAAGGAGCATGTACCAGCCTTCTCTGGGAGGAATGGCAGAAGTGCCGGGCAGGGTCTGAGAGGGCTCTTCGGTGGCGGCTTGCAGGGAGGAGCTTGCCGCCGCAGAGGAAGCGGGAGCGGGAGCGGGCTCCGCGGGGATCAGCCACACCAGGGTAAAGAATCCGTCGGCGTTTCGGTATGCCAGCACTTGCTTGTCTTGATAGGCGGCGGCGGTTGCCGTAAAGCCCTCGGGCGGCGTTATCACGTCGGGATCGTGGGCAAATTGGTAGCGGTTGCCGTCAATTTCGGCAGTAACGTTGGCAAAAGCAGATTGCTTTCTGGTCACCGTCAGGGTGTAGGTCTTCTTGGCGCCGCTTTCCGCAGTCACCGTGATCTTCACGGTGTTTTCTCCTAAGGCAAGATCGGTGTCGGAGATGCTCACCTTGGCCTTGTTGTGCTCCGCCACGGCGCTCACCGTCAGCTTTTTCACGGAATAATCCACTTCCATGGAATATTTAGTCTGTGAGGAGGAAAAAGCGGGGCTTAATTCTCCGCCGGACACGGTGAGGCTTTTCAAATTGTTGTTGGCGGAGGCGGCTTGCTTGGGATTGACCGTCAGCGTTTTATTGGCCTCTGTGACGCTCATGGGAGAAAAGCTCCCGTTGTCCACGAGGACCTTCGTTTGGGTGGAAAACTTCGCACTTCCCGTGGCAATGGCTTTGAACACCACGGAACGTTTCACCGTCTTCAGATCGGAATTTTCGTTGTAATTCACGAAGGGAAGCTTTCCGTTTCCCGTTTCCGAATCCGCGCCGCTTTCATATTGCAGAAGCGATGCGTCGTAGTTGAGCAAAAAGTCGTAGGAGCCGATGTCAGAGGAGGATTGATAAGTCACCGTCACCGTCACCTTGTCGCCCACGGTGATCTTGGAGGCAGAAAGGCCGATGGACGCCTTGGCCGAAGGGGCGGCAAACACCGCCGCGGGGATCATGGGGCAAAGAAGCAAAAAAGCAAGGAGCAGGGAGAAAAAACGTTTTTTCATAGAAGCATCCTTTCTCATCTTAGGATTGGTTGATGGTGTAGGTGCCCAGGATGGATCTTCGGATCATCAACAGATCCACGGCGGTGACCGCTCCGTCCCGATCGGTGTCGGCGGCGGGATTTGTGAAGTCATCAAGAGAATAGGTTCCCAAAATGTTTCTTCTCACCATCAGCAGATCAATGGCTGTTATGC
>JAZNGI010000086.1:0-13092 GCA_045576375.1 Eubacteriales bacterium | reverse complement strand
AAGTCAGCGTGATATTTTCCCTTTGCGAACGTGATATTGCCCTGTTTGCAGAGCAGTTATTTTCCATTCGCCCACAACCTTGCAAGGAGAATAAAACGTTTGGGAAGTGTTCTTAGCGAACACTTCCCAAAAGAAACGGGTGTTTTTTGATTAGCCAACGATACCGGAACGCTCGATACCCTGGACGAGATATCTCTGACAGAAGCAGAAGATCAAAACCAAGGGAAGAATGATGAGCAATCCGCAGGTGTTGGTAATACAGGAATTATACAGGTTTTCCACAGGAGAGGTGATCATCAAGCTGGGGGGAACCTTAATGATATCGGGCATTAAGTAGTTACCCGTGTTGGTGAAGAACAGACCGTTGTAGAAGGTATCGGTCCACTGCCAGGAGAAGCTGAACAGGAAGATGGTGATCATCATCGGCACGGACAGGGGAAGAATGATACGCACGAAGGTCTTAAACACGCCGGATCCGTCGATGTACGCCGCCTCCTCCAGCTCATCGGGAACGCCCTTATAGAACTGACGCATCATGAAGATGTAAAGTCCGTTCTTAAAGTAGAGTCCGCCGAAGCAGAGGATCACGAAAGGCCAATAGGTGTTCAACAGGTTGATCTCGTCTCCCGAGAAATGGATTCCCCAAACGGTGAAATCCTTGAAGAACATGGTGTAGCTGAGGGTCAGCGTTTTGTGAGGGATGATCAGAGAGAGCATCACGCACAAGAACAGCAGACTGTTGCCCTTAAACTTAAACTTCGCAAAGCCGTAGCCGATGATGGCGCAGAGGAAGGTCTGGATCAGGGCACAGCTCATGGAAAGAATGAAGGTGTTGGTAAACGCCTCCCAATATCTGTTCTCCGCCAGAATGGCTTCGTAAATATCCAGACTGGGATACTTGGGGATCAGCTTAACGGAAACGTCAAGCAGATCCTTGGGAGTCATAAAGGAGCCGAAGATCTTGGAAATGAAGGGATAGAGGATAACATAGGAAATACCCAGGAGCAGTACCAAACGGAACACCTTCACCACCACGGTGCTGAGGAAGTTGAAGCTTAAAAACTTCAAACGGAAGCGTTCCCAAGCGTTGGTGCGCTCAAAATCAACTTTGATTTTCTGTTTCGAGGCCTTTTTCAAAGCCTTTGCTTCTTCTTTTGTCATAGTTTCGTACCCTCCTTTCTCAATCTCTTCTCTGGTAGAACACGAACGCCGAGCAGATACCCGCGATGGCAACGATGATAACGATCACAAACAGGAAGTAGATCCAGTACATTGCCTGTGCCACAACGTTGGAGTTTGCGGAGGCAGCGTTGGTGGATACGCTCTGAATATATCTCATGACCGTGTTGCTCTCAGAGGTAAAGGCGTCGATCACGGTGTACACCGCGTTTACCAGGATCATGGGCGAGATCATCGGGAAGGTGATCTTCCAGAAGGTCTCCCAGGCGGTGGCGCCGTCCACCTTACAGGACTCGTAGATAGCGGGAGAGATTCCCTGGAGACCCGAAAGGAAGATCAGCATCTGAACGCCGGCCTTATTGACGATATCGTAGATGTTGTTGACCAGATCAACCACGTAATCCACAAGCTCGGTTCCGATCTTCATGTTCTGGAAGAGCGCTGCAATATCCATGGAAGAAATGATCTCCGCGGCAGACCCCTGCCCCATTTCTCCGGCACCGCTCTCAACGCCGCCCTCAATGTAGGAGCCAAAGGCGTTACCCGCGCTCAGCTGCTCCATAATACCCGTGGAAATGATAACGGGCACGAAGAAAATGGCACGGAAGATGGTTCTTCCCAGCATCTTCTGATTCAGAAGAACGGCCATAAACAGCGCGAAGATGACGATGGCGGGAATCTGGAAGATCAGGTTCTGCACACCGGTGACCAGGGCTTCCGTGAAGCCCGGGTCCACGAAGAGTGCTTCGTTAAAGTTGTCCCAACCCACAAAGTCAAGATCGTAACCGCCGGTTACCTTGACGATCTCGTGGAAACTGTACTGGATGGAAGTTCCAAGGACGGGAACGTACACCAGAGCAAAGACCAGCACAAAGGGAAGAATAAAGAACCATCCCGCTTTGGCTTTTTTTCTGTCAAGGGATGCGCTCTTAAGTTTCTTCTTGGGAGCGGCAGCCGGCTTAACGGTTTTAACTTTCGCCTCGCTATTCATTGTTAGCACCCATCCTTTCCTTAAATTACCGCGTAACCCATAGCGGCCAGTTTCACTCCGTCTACCTCAACTTCGTAGTTGTTGTAGTTGAGCAGGTAGCTGACACCGTTGTCATAGGTGACCTTGATGATTCTGTCTTCAATGAACTCGTGAGCACTCACCACGGATCCGCTGACCTTCTTGAGAACCTTGTTCAGCTCGTTGTAAGCCTCGATCACTTCGTCAAACCAAATGTCAAACTGGATGGCGTAGTACTGGGTGAGGAAGCTTGTCTTCAGCTCGGAAGTATTCTCAAAGGAGAGCACGAAGTAGGGAGTTGCACCGTTTTCAATGGTCTTCAGAATGGTGTATTCGTAGTCGCCGGCAAGATTGATCGCCTCGCCGCTGAAGTCAACGTAGCCGTGAAGCACCATTCCCACAAAGGGAATTTCGTGAGTGGCAACCACGCGGGCGTTGCTGTCCAGAGGAGCTTCCAAGATCACGTCGGCATACTGCAGGGTGTACATATTGCCGCCGCTGACCATGATGTTCTTGCCTTCGCTGTCGAAGTTTGCCATCAGATCCAGGATCTGCTCCTTGGCCTCTTCACGGTTCACAGGCTCGTCTTCGTCCTGAGAGCTATTCAGAGAAGTGCCCAAAGAGCCAAGGGAAACGCCGCCGGCACCGAAGCCCAAAAACTTTTCCTTAATGTTGGTGTAGTACTTCTCCAACACCGTGGAGGAGATGAGCATAAAGTCGTTGGAGGTGTAGGAAAGAGTCTGGAAAATGTAATCGTAGCTCATGCTCCAGGCGGGCTTTCCGTCAACGGTCTTGCAGGTGTCGGTCTCGTAGTCAAAGTTGTCAAAGAAATCGGTAGCCTTCACGTAGGAGAATTCCAGATCGGGATAGAAGGCAATGTTGTTCTCGTTGAGGTACGCCACCAGATCCTTCAGACCGTTGTCGCCTCCGATCACGGAGTCCACGTCCAGCTTGGAGGGAGGTGTGTGCCACATACCGCCGTTATACCAACCGGTATATTTCAGCGCAAGGCTGTCCACGGCACCGCCGTAGAGCTTCATATACTTGTTCAGCACCACCTGTGCTTTTTCCACCGAGGGGATCTCTTCCTCCTGAAATTCCGAGGGATAGATTTTCTTCACGGTGTCTGCCGCAGTTTGATTCTCCACCTTGCCCTGAAGCAGGGAGAGCATCACCTGAGCGTCCTCAAAGGTGGTGAGAGGAGTTTTCACTTCAACGGGCATACCCAGGATCTTTTCGGTGGTGTCGATGTCGCCGAACACCTCCAGATACATGGTCAAATCCTCGTTGTCCTTGGCGTTCTTCTCTCCCAGGATTCCCTCTTCCTTGAGATAGTTGCGGTAGGCGTTGGCCATTCCCACGTAGCTTGCCGCATCATCCATGAGCATAATGTAGCGGGTGGTGAAATTGCCAACGTATTTTCTCTCGCAGTCCACTTCGTAGGTTGCGGCCTGTCCGGAAACCGTGATACCGTCCAGAGGATAGCTGTCGCTCTGTCTGGGGAACACGGTGATGTAGGAAGAAGAGTAGGGATGCAAGGTTCCGCCGTTCTCGTTGGAGAGCTTGGCAAGGCTTTCGCCCTCTTCGATGACGGCAAAGAAGCCCTGTTTCACGTCTTCCTTCACGCCGATGAGCTCACGAAGGGTCTCATACACCTGATTGCCTTCTTCGTCCAGCTCGGGAACTCCGTCTTCATCGGTCTTGAGAACCTGAGTGAACTTCAGTTCGGTGAGATCTCTGGTGGTGGCTACGCCGTACACCGGATATTTCCAGGTCTGCAGGCTTCCGCCGGTGACTTCGTAAAAGCCGTAGTCGTTGCCGTAAAGCTGACCGGAAATGGTGTTGGCAGTTCCTTTCACGTCGGCAAAGTTAATAATAGCACCGCTGCCGTCGGGAATGAAGCTGTAGCCTTCCTCGGTGTTCTGACCTGCGCCGAAGTAGGGCAGGATCTGAAGATCCAGGAGCTTATACTTGGCGGTATCGTAGGTGATACCTCTTGCGGGCAGGGTCACGGTCAAACCGTCCTTATTGAGGTAGTACTCCAAGCTCATCTTGAACAGAGGGGGAGAATCGTCCTCAAGAAGGTAGTTACACTCGTCGTGGTCTGCCAGCATATCCTCCAGGGTGTAGCCGGTGTAGCTGAGGATTCTTTTTTCACAAACATCAAGCTCGTTGCTCTTGATGTCGGGCGCGATAACGTAGATGGCCTTCTTGGCGGTGATGGGATAGGTGTTGAGGATCTCCGCCTTGGTTCTTGCGTTGATCTTGGGATCGTTGGCGTCTTTCTTCTGATAGAACGCCATCAGACGGGTCAGCGCATCGGGATTTGCCTCGCTCATGGGTTCCATGATCAGGCTTTCAAAGCGCTCCACGGTGATGTAACGGGGAACGATCTTTTTCTTTTGGGTGTTACCGATGGCATACTCCACGCGGATGCCGCCCTTGATCTTTTTCATATTGATCTGACGGTTCACGGCGGCGTAGGTGTAGCTGTCGAACACGTATTCGTAGTTGGCACTGTCCTTATAGGTCAATATCAACTGGCTGAGCAGCTTGTTTTTCACACTGGCGGCGGCGGTGATGGAGCCGACGCTGTAGGGGTTAGTGGAAAGAAGCTGTCCGGTCTTGGAGTTTCTCACGGTCACCTCACCGGTGTAGCTGTGATAGTACAACTCCATGTCCCCGCTGGTATAGACGGGGTCGCCCATGGTGGCAAGCTTGTCTTCCGGGGTCTCGTAGGCCTCGGTGGTGTAATCGATCACCACTTCCTCTTCTTCCTCTTCGGCAAAGGCCGTGAGGGTGAAAAGGGGAGTGACGGTGCCCGCAAGCATTACCAGCATCATGAGAAACGACAGTAATCTCTTTGTTCTCATAAATTTTCTCCTAACAGAATTTAAATTCGCAACGCTAGCTCGGTGTAGATGTTGTAAACGAAGGAGAACAGCTTTCCGACCAGACCGCTGAACAGAACTCCCACGAACATGATAAACGCCATACCCACCACGGTGCAAACCACCATGATGATGTTCTTGCCGAGAGTATAATCGTGTACAACCATCGTTCCGAAGAAGAGGAGCGCAAACGCCCAAATGTATCCAAAGGAAACAATGAGGCTTACAATTCCGATTTCATCCGCGCTGAGAACGTTGGTAAGCAAGGTTGCGGGAATGAGCAGCAAGGGAAGGGGCAAAAGCGCGTAGCAGGATGCCACGGTGATATCCTTAAAGCTTCCTTCGCCGTCAAACAGGGTAGTGAAACACCAGTTGGCAACGATCCACAGGATCAGGGGAACCAGAATGCTCAGAGACTCCATAATGAAGTTCACGCCGTACTGATAGGGATCGAAGATGAAGGACTGACCCAAAGCGTAGTAAATGAAGCCGAAGAGCACGAAGGCAAGCACCGTGAAGGCACCCTTGAGTCCGCCTCGTTTTTCGTGCTTCATATCCCAGAAGCCGTCAAAGGGGTGGAAGATAATGTGGAATCCGTAGACCACCTGTTCCCACCAGCTTCTCTTCTCCTTGGTGACCTGGCCTGCTTCGTTGAACTTTCTGGTGTACTTGAAGAAGCGGCTGATCAGGAAGAAGAACACGATCAAAAAGATCGGAATCACGATGATGTATTGTTCCATCCATTGCTTACGGATCTGCTTGTAGCTCTCGGAGTAGCCCTCCGTGTCGTAGGCATATTCAAAGTAGGTCAGGGCCTCTTCGTATTTGCCCGCTCTGTGCAAGCTCTCGCCGATGCCGATGTAGCTCTGGTCGAAGTTGAGGTTTCTCTGAAGGATCTCCGTCCAGTATCTTTCACTGTCGGAGTAGTTACGGTCGATCTGGTTCTGAAGAGCCGCCGTAAGCATATCGCCGTACTGGGTTCTCTTAAACACGGTGATAGCGTCGGTGGTCTTGTCCATCACCAGAATGTTCTCGTCCTTATAGGTTACAGCGCTCACGTTGGTGGTGTTACCGATCTGGGAGCCCTTGTCACCGAAGGCGAACATCAGGTTGCCCTGCTCGTCGTAGGTGTAATACTTCTGTCTCTTGCCGTCCACGATGGTCCACAGACCGCTGGGGCCCACGGCAACGTCAATGATGCTGGAGGCGCCGGTGATGGCGTCCTTCTCGGCAACGATGGTCTGGGCACCGTAAACCTCGCCGCCGGGGGCGAAGAAGCCAGTACGGAGCATAACGTCGTTACCCGAGGGGTTGAGCTTCTTGACCGGTGCGTACTCCGCGGAGGTGCTGGTCAAAGCGCCGATCTGCTTTTCTTCTTCAATGGAGTTGGTGGTAACGTAGATGAAGCCGGAATCATCGATGGTGATGTTGTTATACTCGGTGGGAACCAGCTTTTCCGTTGCCTGTCTTTGTTCCTTGGTCTGGAACATTCTCCAGAAGATCTGCCAAGCGGTGGGAGAGGTCTTCTGAGCGCCCAAGAAGCCGATGAAGGTGCCGTCGGCGTTCATGGCGATGACACCGTAGTTGGTGGTGGAGCTCACCACGTAGATTCTTCCCGCCATATCCACCGACAGAGCGATGGGACGGTAGATGCTTCCTTCGGGGAACACGTCGCTGGAAGGAGCCTCAATGATCTTATTAAAGGTGATGTTCTCCGACTTGTAGGCTTCTTCAAGACCCAGGGAGAAATCCATGCTCAGCACAACCACTCGGGAATTGTCGGTATCGGCAATGTAAATGTCGTTGTCCTTAATAAACACACCGCTGGGGTTCTTGAGATAGTCGTAGATGTTATAGGCGTTGAAGAAGGAATGAAGAATCGCAACGCCCCTGTACTGGGGGTTCAGGATCACGATTCGATCATTCTTGGCATCCGCAATGAACACGTAGCCGTTGGCGTCCACCTCCACGTCCGTGGGGTCGTTGAGGGGAACCACCAGATCCATCTTCGTGGAATCAATGATGGTGTCGGGCACGTAGGCGTGGGGAGAATCAATGGGATAGCCGTCAATGTCGTAAACGTAGGTGCTGTAGGGAACCATGGCAAAGGCAGAAGGAATGGCCATCAGCGCGATGAGCAGCACCAGGAGAGAGGTTTTTAAAATTTTCTTCATATTGCTTTCCCTCCTTAATCCTTCATACCCGAGGTAGACATGGTTTCGATAACGTTGGACTGGCTGAATACGAACACGGCGATGGGAACGATCATCATAACCACCGTGGATGCCGCACCGGCACCCTGACGGGAGATACCGCCGGTGATGATCTGGTTGATGGCGTAGTTAAAGGTCTTCAACTGCTCGGAGTAGATGAAGGCACTTGCGCCGGTGTTCCAAAGATCCTTGAAGCTGAACACGATCAGCGTCATCCAAGCGGGTTTCACCATGGGCATAACCAGCTTCCAGAAGATGGTCCATTCGCTGGCACCGTCCAGTCGGGCGGATTCCAGCACCGCATCGGGCACGGAGGTCTCCATAAACTGCTTCATCAGATACAGACCCAGGGAGGTGGCACAGGCGGGGATGATGATGGCCCAGTAAGTGTCAACCAAGCGCAGGATGCTCATGGAGAGGAAGTTGGTGATGGCGGTAACCGTGGAGTTGAACATCAAAGAGTAAACAACGATGTTAAACAGCAGGTTTCTGCCGGGGAACTTGATCTTGGCCAAAGCGTAAGCCGCAAAGGAGGAGAAGATCACGTTGCCGAAGGTACCCAGCACGGAGATGAACGCCGTGTTGAAAATGTAGCGGGAGAAGGGCACCCAAGAGGAGCTCATCAGCTTCAACAGATCGGAGAAGTTGTCGAAGGTGGGCTTCTGAACCCAAAAGCGGGGCGGGTAGACCCACAACTCATCCAGAGGCTTCAGAGACTGGATGATGGTGTAAAGCATGGGAATGAACATGAATGCACCGAAAATGACGAGGATCGCGTTGATGCCGATATCTCCTCCCAAGGAACGGTTCATTGCATGATTGGATTTTCTGATTCTTAACTTAGCCATGTCATTTACCTACCTTATTGAGGATCTTACGGATCAGCATATTGGATCCTACCATCATAAAGAAGAGCACGACTGCGATGGCTGAAGCGTAACCCATCTCAAATCGGGTGTTACCGTAGTCTTCCAGGTGATGCATAATGGTATGTGCGCAATAGTCGGGGCTGGGGAAACCAACCAAACCGGTGATGATGCCGCCGAAACCGAAGGCACCGGTGATGGCCAAAATAGCGGAGAACATCATCTGAGGTCTCATGTAGGGAAGGGTGATGTACCAAAGCTCCTGCCAACGGTTCTTCACACCGTCCACGGCACCCGCCTCGTAGAGGCTGCGGTCAACCACCTGGAAGCCGGCGATGAAGGACAGGAAGGAGGTTCCCAAACTGGTCCACAATGCCACCACGATAACGATGGGCATAATGTAGTCGGGGTTTTTCAAAAATTCAATGGGAGTTGTGATCATTCCCATTTCCATCAACCAACCGTTCACCAGACCGTGCTGGTCGGCGGTGAAGAGGTAAGTCCAGATCAAATACACGTTACCGGAAATGGAGGGCGCGTAGAAGATCAGAGTCACCACGGCGCGGATCTTGGGAGTGAGCTCGTTGATGAACCAAGCGAACATCAAGCTCAAAAGGTAGGAACCGGGGCCGGTGATGGCGGCGAAGATCAGAGTGTTCTGGATCGCCAGAAGGAAAATATCGTCATCCAAAAGCAGTCGGATGTAGTTATCCACACCGATGAGCTTCGGAGGCTCAAGCATGTTAAATGTGGTGAAGGAGAAGAATACGCTGAGAATAACCGGGAGCACCGTAAAGAGAAGGAAGATCAGGAAGAAGGGAGCCACCATCAGGTAAGCGCCTTTGTTCACCCTCATTTCTCTGAGTGTCCAGGCGAATTTAGACATATTCGTGCGATTGACCGGCTGGGTATTCTTCTGCACAGCAGTTTTTTCCGCCATAGTGTTGTCCACTCCTTTATGTAGTATCGGGTTCCTCCCGGGGAGATGCTCCCCCCGGGAAGGATCTTGGAATTTTTATTTTTGATTCATATAATCTTCTCGAACGGGAAGATCAAATTCCTGGCGCTTTCTGGAAAGCTCACTGTTAATGGCATCGATGTAATCCAAGAGGCTCTCAACGGGATCCGCGCTGTCGTTATAAACCTTAAGGAAGGCAAATTCAACGTTACGGGCGATGATGTAGCCGCCGGGAAGCTCGGGGGTGGCGGTGAGCCATTCGAAGCACTGCTGGAGGGTCTGGCGCTCGCTGGCCGTCCAGGGCATTCTGTAGAGCGCTTCAAGGTTGGCGGTTGCGTACTGACCGGAGGCACCCAAGAGAGCCTTGTACTCAATACCGTACTTACTCTGGGCGTCGGCGCCGGTCCACCACTTCATGTAATCCCAGGCCTGCTCCTGCTCTTCACAGGTGTGAAGCATCATAACACCGGCCACCGCGGAGTTGGTGGTGTGGTTCACCACGCCCTTGGCATTCATGGTGCCGGGGATCAGAGTGAAGCCCCACAAACCGCGGATTTCGGGAGCGAAGATGGTCAACTGGCTGTACAGCGTGTAGTCCGCAATGAGAAGAGGCATCTCACCGGAACGGAAACGGTTGGCTGCGTCGTAGGTCTTGGGGAAATCGTACATGGTGAAGAACTCACTCATCTGCTTGAAGCAGTCCAGTGCCACGTCGGAGTCAAGGTTGATCTCCATACCGAAGCTGTTCTCCACGCCCTCAAGTGCGTCCTTGTAAAGCTGGATCTGATTGCCCTTGGCATCCTCTCTCTGATAAAGGAAGAGAACAAGTCCGGGCAGGGAGTTTGCCATACCCACCTGCAGGTAGTTGGTCTGCAGCTCGGGCAGCATTGCGTAAATATCATCCCAGGTGTCGGGGATCTCTGCGCCCATCTGTGCCAGAATGTCCATTCGGTAGAAGAGAACGGAGAAGCTCTGGGTCTCGGGCAGGGCGTAAGCGTCGCCGTAGAGGGTGATGGGAACCATCGCCGCATCGCTGAAGGCCTTCACGTGCTCGTCGAAGCCCTCAAAGTTCTGCAGAGGAACGATGGCGTGACGGATGGCGTAGTTAACGATGCTTTCCGTGGAGTTGGTCATTGCCACGTCGGGTCCGGTGCCGGACAGGGTGGCGGGAAGCAGGGTGGCTGCGGTGATCAGCTTCAGATCCACCATAATATTATGGTTGGGAGTGAAGTCGTCGGAGATCATGGAACGAATGATGGAAGCCTGGTCTCGGCCGGTGGAGGTCCACACCTCGATGGTCTTGGTCTCGGCGTCGGCGTTGATGCTTCTGGCACCGTAGCCGCTGTAGTCGCTGAAGAAGCTCATGATGAACTGGCTCAGCTCGTAGCCCAGGGTCTGGAAGAAGTTGGCATCGGCAGCGGCAAGCTCTCCGCCCACGGGAACGATCTCAATGAAGTCGAATTCCAGAGGCTGGTTGCGGCTGTCCATGATCCAGGTACCCAAGTTACCGATATAAGTTTTCAAGGTCTCGAAGGAAGGAGCAATGTTGTCCTCGTCCTCGCTCATCATCTCGCAAAGCTGAGCAATGTTGTCCAGAGTCACGGAGTGGTCGCCCTTTTCTCCGATGATCTCCTCCAGCTTGGCGGAGATGGCGTAGAGATTCTTGCTTTCCTCTCTGAAGCCTTCGATCACGTCGGGCAGGTGAGAGGAGAACTCGTAATCACGGTACTCGTCGGGATCGGGACCGGTGAGCATCAAAACCTTCAGATAATAATTGTTAATGTTGTTCAGAGACTGCTCCACTTCCTGAATCAGCTCTGCCATGGTTCCCAGCACCACTTCCATACGGATGGTGTGAGAGCCCTTATCAAAGTAGAAGCTGTAGGCGTCGGTGCCGTTGCCCAGAGGGCTGCACTGCCAGTTGTTGGAGTAGTTAAACTGGAGCTGAGTGGCCTCTGCGAAGGGGATCTTTCCGTCGATCATGAGGGAGCGGGAAACGTACATACCCGCCAAACCGTCCTGAATGAAGCGGGGAACGATCTGATACATTCCGGCTTCTTCCACGGTGAAGTCCCATTCGATCCACTGACCCACGGTCTGCCACTTGTCGCTTCCCACGGTGTTTAGATAGATCAGAGCGGCGTCCTGAGGATCGCTCACAGCGGAGCTTCTGTCATAGGTAGGATAGAGGATCTCGTGAGAGGTTTTGCTGGGCATTTCCGCATCGATGCGGATCTTATCCGTCTGAGGAGCGGTCTTGTTCTTATACTGTGCGGCGTATTCCTCGTAGCTGGGCATGGTGCCTGCCAGTCTCGCCTCCGCATAGAAGGTGAGTGTCTCGATCACCATGGGCTCCTGCACGGCCTCCAGGGTCACGGTGTGGGTTCCCTTGCTCAGATAGAAAGCGAAGGGCTCCTCGGTGTAACCGGTGGAATCGCAGGCAAGTCTTTGGCACCACTCGGGGGCCTGCACCTTCTCGGGGCGGATCTCGTTGCCGAACTTGTCAAGCTCAAAGCCGTTACGCAGAGCGGTCTCTTCCACTTCCACGTCGTAGACCTTGCTGGTGTCGTTTCTTTCAACGGCTCTGAATTCGTACAGATCGGTCACAACGGTGCCCGCATCCAGAAGAGGAATGGCAACGTAGCCGTCGTAGGCAAAGTTGATCCAGTCGGAAGAGGTCTTCAGCTTGTACTGATACACCACGCCTTCCATCTTGTCCTTCACGTATTCACACTGAACGTAAACGTCAGCCCAGATTCTCTGGAACTCACAGTAGCGGCTCTCCTTGAAGGGGTATTCCCCGTCGATCAGGATGGCTCTTTCCACGGTGTTTCCTCTGGAAATCACGTCCTTGCCCTCTTCGATCTTTCCGTCACCGTTCAGATCGTAGTTTTCCAAGGGGAAATAGCGGATCTCGAGATTGTAAAGGCCGTCGGCGGGAACCTCAAAGGTCCAGGTGGTCTTTCCGCTGTCGGGAGTCAAAAGAGCGGAAGAGGCACCGTTGTAATCGTTAAGGACCACAACCTTGGCATCGGTCTGCTCGGCAGCGTAATCTTCTGCCTTGAGAACCAGTTTGTTTTTGGCGGCGGCAACGCCGGAATAACGCCGGGCGTATTCCTTGTAGCTAAGCGAATTGAGAAGCTCTTTGATCTGCTCAATGCTCATGTTGGATGACTGCTCGGTCGAATCCGTTGCCTCTTCGGCAAAGATCGAAGCAATCCCCAAAGGCAAAAGCATGCAAAGAACCAAACCGAACGCCAGAGCTTTGCGAAGCGCCTTACACAGGACTTTTTTCATTCGAGATTCCTCCTAAAAAATCAGATGGCTAAGCTCCTCAACGAAGTTCTCCTACGAATGCACTCCTATGTATCAATAGGAAAACGGCTGAGGAGACGGGGTTTTGCCGCGCCTTCTTTTTCCCCGTGTGAGGCGAAAAAAAGCGGAAAAATCCACGTTCCCTCCGTTTGGGGGAACATATCCATTCAATACTTTTGTACCAAATATATTAACACAAGCCGTTTTTTTTGTCAAGCGACCCTTACTTTCCCAAAAAGCCTTGATTTTCAAGGGTTTTTGACATTTTATGGAGATCGTTTCCCTTGCCGGAAGAAAGGCAGGCTTTCGCAGGTGAAATTTACACTTTGTAAATGTTGCACAAATTCAACAAGAAAAGTATAACCCAAGGATCAAACACCCAATTTACCCGCTAAATCAAGCCGTTTTTCTGCCAAACGGTTTTACAAAGTGACATTATTGCACATTTCAAGAGAGCGAATATTGTAAACAAAACTTTGTCTTCCCCGTGTTTTGTCTGCTTTTTGGAAAAAAACCGTCCGTTTTTCATTCTTTTTTTGGACAATATTTTTTATGCAACTTCACTAAGTTTTTATCTTTGATTTCTACAAATCAAACAAACATTTTTTTCGCTCTTTTTCTCGGTTTTCTCCTGTTTTTTCCGTCTCAGTTTCAGTTTCTT
>JAZNGI010000085.1:0-2876 GCA_045576375.1 Eubacteriales bacterium | reverse complement strand
GGGTGACGTACTCCAATTCATCCCCGTGCATCGTCGGAGAAGAAAGCCAAACCTTATGATCAAATCTTTCCAAAACACTACCCCTTTTGCGTATTCGGTGTATTCCTTGGCAATACGCACTCTTTCCTCGTATTTTTCTATTGCTCTGTTGATTTCAACCTTACAAAAATCTGCTGCAGATCCGCCGCTTTCATAACGCAATTATTGTTAAGCCCTCTTGAGTTGCCCACATAGCATTCACGATCAACGATTCGGATTCGTCTAAAAAACCGCTGCTTTGCAATCGGCTCGCTTCATTGAGTAAACTAACCTATTATATTACTTATTATATCTTATAAGATAGAAAAGGTCAACCTAAAATCATTTTTTTGTTTAATTTTTTGTGGTTTTTTTGTGGTTTTTTTGTGATTTTTTGTTAAATGGATAAAATACGAATTGTAAATTAGGGGGAACGGTGTTCCAAATTAACGTAATTACAGATCGAAGTTTTTGCCAAAAGAAAATCCGAAGATGCTCTATGGGAATTTGAAATAATTACATAAATTTTCACAAAGCCCCTTGATATTATGCCGACGTTGGAATATAATACACAGTGATCAAATCCCGATTCCCCGTGATGCAGGTCCTACGGTGGGGCAAGTTGCTCTTTTTTAAAAAAACCAAACGCTCTGCGAAGGAATTGCAGCCCAACACCGCCGTTTCTGCCCACGAGGCGAAAACCGAAGAGTTTTTTAAAACATCGGCTGAAAAAAAGCCCCTCAACAAGGCCGCCGTGCTTTGACACAAGCCATTGACCGAAAGGAAGTTTCTTATGATCCAACTGAATCTGGATGCTCTGACCCCCGATTTTGCCGATGCGGCAAGACTTGCTCTTTGTTCCTTACAACTGGAAGAGGGAGAACACGGGATCCCCGTGATCACCGAGCATAGTTTTGAGGACCTGGAAGTGTATTTCTCCAACAACGGCGCTCTGGTGATCTCCTGCAAAAACTCCGCCGAATTTCTTCGCGGTCTGTCCTACGTGAAAAAAATTGTTGAGGACGGAATTCCCGTGAAAGAGAAGGCGCGTTCCTAACAACTTCGCCCTTGATGGTACAACCCGTCCCCCTCCTACAAAACCAAACGCAAAAACACCTGAAGCGTGCCGTCCCCTCACAGGGATATGAGCCGACGGGTGTTTTTCTTTTTTCAGAAATGAGATTGGCAGAACCTTCCTTATAAAGAAGAGAGAATAGGTTGTTTTTCAGAGGCAATACTAAAAAGAAAACCCCAAGGAGCAAGCGATGAAAAAACAAAAGAAACATCCCTCTTTAAATCTGCCCCCCATTCGGGATCCCAATTTCACCCAACAATTGGTGGACCAGCTTCAGTTCCCTCCCAGCAACACGGATACTCAGGGTTGGTACACCGGTGTTCCCCTGGACCCCAAGGAGCGTCCCGTGCAGGATGCAGACGATTTGTGAGATAACTCTTGACTCAAAAGGAGTTTTGGAGTATAATGGAGGTGTTGGAAATTTTCATTTGGAGGAACTCTGATGAAGAGATCAAAGGACAAGAAAAAGAACGCCCCTCAAACCGCTCCCGAACAGGAGCTCGCCATGAATACGGAGCAAGAGGCGAAAGCCGAAGAGGTTGCTGACGCACAAAAGGAAGCTTCTCCGGAAGAAAAGGCCCCCGTTTCTTCTCATGAGGAGGCAAAGGCCGAAGAGCTCCCCGTACCTACGGAATCCAAAGAAACTGCGTTGAAGATTCAAGAGAAACCGTCCGACGAGCCCATGAGCGACGAGGAGGCGTATCAAGTTCTCGGCCCTCAGAGCATTGTTGCCCATTTGGTGCAACTGGTGCTGGCGCCCATTCCCATGATCTCCGTGCTCTTCACCTTCCTGTGGATCCTCCTGGGCGGAACCGTGCTTTCCGTGGGCCTGGTTGCCGGTGCAGGTGCCGTGGTCCTTGCCGTGTTTGCCTTTTGGGCCTTTGGCGGTTGCATCAACGTGAATCGCCGCCGCTTTGCCAGAGCCTATTTTCTTTCCCTGGGTGTGATGGCAGCGGCAACCGCGCTGTTCATTCTTCTTGCCTCCGGCTACGGTGCGGATCTGTCCCCCGTTTTGCGCAAGATTATGAACACGATCTCCTCTCTGAATCCCTAAAACAAGAAAAGCCGTCGGGCTCGGCGGCTTTTGATTTTTTAAAACGAGGATCGAATGATGACGATATTCAGTGAAAAATTGCAGGAAACCGCAAAGCTTGCCGAAGCCGAGCTGAAAGAACAGTTTGCGCGCATTGACCGCATTGCCTTCTTAAACCAGGCCAAGGTGATGGATGCCTTTCGGGAGTGCCGTGTCAGTGCGGAATGTCTGATGCCTTCCACGGGCTACGGTTATAACGATCGCGGCAGAGAGACTCTGGACCTGGTGTATGCCCGAGTGTTTGAAGCACAGGCAGCTTTTGCCCGCCACAACATCGTCAGCGGCACCCACGCTCTCACCGTGGGCCTGTTCGGCCTGCTCCGCCCCGGAGACGAGCTTCTCAGCGCGGCGGGGAAGCCCTACGACACTTTGGATGAAGTGATCGGCATCAACAAAGCCAACGGCGACGGCTCGCTTTCGGATTTCGGCGTGAGCTACCGACAGGTAGAACTGACTCCCCGGGGCAACCTGGATTTAGAAGCGATCAAGGCCGCCATTTCCCCCAAGACTAAGGTGGTGTACGTACAAAAGAGCCGCGGCTATTCCTCCCGCCGCACCATTCCCAACCGAGAGATCGGAGAGCTGGTGAAGGCGGCAAAGGAAGTGAAGAAAGACGTTTTCGTGTTTGTTGACAACTGCTACGGCGAGTTCTGCGAGGAACACGAGCCCTGCTATTACGGCGCCGATCTG
>JAZNGI010000084.1:0-1557 GCA_045576375.1 Eubacteriales bacterium | reverse complement strand
CAAGCCTTTCTTCTGCTCCAGCCGGTAAGCTCTCTCACACAGGCAAGAATGTTCTCAAACACCGCGATGATCGTTGACATCGCGGCAAAAAACATAAACAGGAAAAACAGACTTCCCCACCATCTGCCGCCGTCCATGTTGTTGAACACCCGCGCCATAGCTTCAAAAAGAAGGCTGGGGCCGGCCTCCGGTTCCACATCGAAGGTGAAGCAAGCGGGAAAGATGATCAAGCCTGCCACAATGGCAACAAAGGTGTCAAGCACAAGAATATTCACCGATTCTCCCAGAAGGGAGCGTTCTTTGCCGATGTAGCTTCCAAAGATAGCCATGGATCCGATGCCGAGGCTCAGAGTGAAAAAGGCTTGATTCATTGCCGCCACGATTACCCCGCCGTTGATCTTGGAAAAATCGGGCGTGAGATAAAACGCAAGGCCTTCCGACGCCCCCGACAAGGTGAAGCTGTTAATGCTGAGAACGACCATCAAGACCAGAAGCGCGATCATAATGACCTTGGTGACTCGCTCCACGCCCTTTTGCAAGCCGAAGGATAGAATAAAGAAGCCCAAAATCACAACGACGGCCATAAAGCCAACGGTAACGGAGGGAGAGGAAAGCATTTGAGAAAAGAGGGCGCTTGATTGCTCGCCCGAAATCCCCGTCATGTTCCCTGAGAGAAAGCTGACAAAATAATAAAGGATCCAGCCCGTTACCGATGTGTAAAACATCACCAGAAGAAAATTAGCGATAAGGGCGCCGTATCCGTGCAGGTGCCATTTCTGCCCGGGCTTTTGCAACTTCGGATAGATACCCACGGGGCTTGCCTGGCTGGCGCGCCCTAAGGAGAACTCCATCAACATAACGGGAAGTCCCAAAAGCACAAGGAAAAACAGATAGAGCAAAACGAAGACGCCGCCGCCGAATTGACCCGCCATCCAAGGAAACTTCCACACGTTGCCCACGCCAATGGCGCACCCCGCGCTCAACAGAATGAAGCCCAAGCGGCTTCCCAACCGTTCTCTTTGCATAAATCCTCCAATGATGTCTCATGATCACAAAATGAAAAACCCGAGAAATCAAAGACTTCTCGGATTTTCCTGGTCTGAGTGACAAGACTTGAACTTGCGGCCTCTACCACCCCAAGGTAGCGCGCTACCAAACTGCGCCACACCCAGATATTGTTCTGCCTGGAACGTATGAGATTATAGCATATTCCCATGGGATTGTCAAGAGAAATGAAGAAAAAAGTAAAAATATTTTTCAGAAAAAATATTGACATTCCAACGCAAAAGAGATAAACTAATAGGGTACGAATCTGAATACACGCCTCCATAGTTAAATGGATATAACAGCCCCCTCCTAAGGGGCAGTTGTGGGTTCGATTCCCGCTGGGGGTGCCAGAAAAAAGCACTTGCGATTGCAAGTGCTTTTTTCAATGAAGCGCACCAAAGGGTGTATAAAAAATGAAGTCGCCTTCGGCTATGAAGCACGCCCGAGGGCGCACGGAAAGATCGCGTGCGCCCTCGCTTCGTATTTTGCAAAGCAAAATGCTTCATAGCG
>JAZNGI010000083.1:0-3552 GCA_045576375.1 Eubacteriales bacterium | reverse complement strand
GGCGCAAATGGCGCCCACCAGCTTGCCCTCCCGATGGCAACGGGCCACCAGCTCCATTGCCTTGGCGCATTTTTTAATTTCGTTCACGCCGCCCAAGCCCCCGGGAAGGATCACGGCTTCGGGAAGCTCGCTCAGATCGCTCAGAAGGCAATCGGCCTTCACGGCAATGCCGTGCCCGCCGGTGACGGGATAATTGGAATAGAGGCTGACGGTTTTGACCTCCAGCCCTGCGCGGCGCAGAAAATCAACGGGGATCAGTGCTCCGGCTTCTTCAAAGCCGTTTCCCAAAAGTACGGTGATCATAGAGGGGTCCTCCTAATTCAGCAAAAAATTCAGTCTCGGTTTGGTTTTATACAGGCGTTCAAACAGGTCGCTGTCTCCCAAAGGCATGGCGGGGGCGCTGCGCACGGTTCTGCCCGCGCCGCAAAGCTTCTTTTTCCCGAGGGCAGGATAGTCGTGAATAATGTACCCCTCGCCCCGTCGGGTGTAGATCACGTACCCTTCGGCCCGATGGGACGACACGTCCACCGCCACCTTCTTATCCTCCATGGTGAGGCAGAAGCTGGGAAAGTCCTCCAGAATGCGAAAGCCGGGGGCGGTTTCCCGACAGATACGGTAGATCCGATAGAGCAGGCGCAGATCCCGATCCGTGGGAACGAAGCTCTCGGGGAGAGAGGGAACGTAGAACCCGGAGCGGTAGAACAGGGTGTGATAGCCCATTTTCTTTTGCCAAAAATCAAAAAGCTCTTGGGTTTGGGGGATGAGAAACAAAAGCTCCAGGCCTCTATGGGTCAATTCTTCCTTGATGCGGCGGTGCAGGGCGGCAAAAACTCCTTTGCCCCGATGCTCTTTTTTGGTGGCCGCTGCGTACAGATAAGCCACCCGATGGGGCGTTTGATCCAGCAGAGCCTCGTATTCCAGAGCGTAGGCCGCGCTGAGGATCTCTTCTCCCTCCCTGGCCACAAAGCAACCGTCGCAGGAAAAGAGGGTGGAGAAGAAGCGCTTGGCAAAGGGTTCTTCTTTTTGGCCGAAGGCCTCCAGCCAAAGGGACAGCAATTGGGGGAGATCCTCGGGACGGGCGTTGACAAACTGCGCGGTGCTCATCTCCTTTATTTTTAAAAAAGTTTGCATACGGATACAGAATTATTATAGCACACAACAGTCAAAAAGAAAAGTACCGAAGCGGATTTTTTATACTCTGTTTACATTTTTTCGCAAGAAAAACAAACAAGGATGCTCGGAAGGTCCAAAGCATCCTTGGGGGCGTTATTCTCCGCTGTCGAATTGGGTCTTGGCGGCCATCATTCGCTGGGCCATCACCAGCTTGTAATAGATGCCCTCCTTTGCCATCAGCTCGTCGTGAGTGCCCATCTCGGCCAGCTTTCCCTTGTCCAGCACCAACAGACGGTCGGCGTTTCTCAGGGTGGAAAGCCTGTGGGCAATGGCCACGGTGGTGCGGTTTTTGGAAAATTCGGCCAACGAGTCTTGGATCAGCTTTTCCGTTTCGGTATCCAGCGCCGCGGTGGCTTCGTCCAGGATGAGGATTTTGGGATTGTGAAGGATGGCGCGGGCAATGGCCACTCGCTGGCGTTCGCCGCCGGACATGGAGTAGCCCTTTTCTCCCACCAGGGTGTTATAGCCTTCGGGGAGGGTGATGATGAAATCGTGGGCGCCCGCCGCTTTGGCGGCGGCGATGATCTGCTCGTCATCGGCGTGGGGGTAGGCGTAGCAAATGTTGTCGCGGATGGTGCCGGAGAAGAGGAAGGTTTCCTGGAGCACCACGCCGATCTGGCTTCGCAGGGCGTTTTGGGAAATGTCCTTGATGTTCACGCCGTCGATCTCAATGGAGCCCTCGCTCACGTCGTACAAACGCATAATGAGGTTGGTGAGGGTGGTTTTTCCGCAACCGGAGTGCCCCACGATGCCGATCATTTCGCCCTTTTTGATGTGAACGTCAATATCCTCCAGTACGCTTTCGTAGCTTTCGTAGCCGAAGCTGACGTGGTTGATGTCGATATCCCCCTCCATGCGGATGTCCAAAGGAAGGGCAATGTCGTCGATCTCCACGTGCTCTTCCAGTACCTCCAGCACCTTGCCCGAGGAGGTGAGAAAAGCGGAGAGACTTTGGGGGATGGAGGTGATGGTGACCAGGGGGGCGAAAACATAGGCCGCCATGGCGTTGAAATACTGCAGGTCGCCGGGGGTCATGGCGTTGCCCATGATGAGAACGCTGCCGTAGAACAAAATGAAATACCGTCCCAACTGGATGAGAAAGGTGAGAATGGGAAAGAAGGTCTGATAATACTTTTGGTTGGAGGTGGTGATTTGAGCGTGCTTCACGTTGATCTTGCGATACCGACGGATCTCCTTTTCCTCCTGGCCGAAGGTCTTCACCACGCGGATGCCGTTGAGAATATCCTGAAGCATATGGCTCTGTCGGGTGGACACCACCCAGTTTTTGCGGTTTCTGGTCTGGATCTTGCCCCAGAAGGCGGCGACAAGATAGACCACCAGGGGGATGGGAATGATGATGAAGAGGGCCATGGCCCAGTTCACAAAGAGTAGCACGATGGCCGCGGCGATCAGGGATGCGATCTGAATGAAAATGCTGGGGAGTTGATGGATGATGAAGTTTTCCATCACGGAGGTGTCGTTGCTGATTCGGCTCATCAGATCGCCTGCGGATTTTTTCTGCACGGAGCCCAGGGACAAATGCTGGATCTTTTCAAAGAGAAGGCTCTTCAAGAGAACGGAGAATTTATTCATGGCCACGGAGAGCATTCGGGATTGGAGCATGCTTGCCCCTTCCGCGGCCATAATGACCAGCACCAGCAAAAAGGCAAAGAACAAAAAGCCCTGAGTGTCCGCCTGGGTGCGCACGTAGGCAGGGTCGTTTACGTGGAAAAAGCTGTTGATCGCCACCTTCTGGAGCCAGGGGGAGACAAAGTTGAGGACGATGGTGATCAGAGAGAAGAGAAAGGGAGAGAACATAATGAGTCTCAGACCCTTGGTCAGCGCCCACAGCTTTTTATAAATGTCCGTCTTGTTCATACAGAAGGGACAGATGGCGGAGTGGGCCACGAAGGGGCGCCCGCACTTGGGACAGAACCGTTCGGGGGTGCTGTTTTCAATGGGGGCGCTTTGCGGATCTTCCGAGAGGATCTCCAGTGCCTTGCAGATCACCTGGTAGCGCGCCAGGTGCCGTCCCGCAATGAAGCGGCACACCAAATGCACCTTGCCGTCACATTCCACGAAAAAGCCGCAGCTTCCGTACATCTGCTCCACGAAAAAGCGGGTGCAGCGCTCAATGAGAAAGGTCTGCACGGCTTCTCCCTCGCAGATGCGGATGATCCGTTTGCGCGTTACGGCAATGTAGCCGTTTTTATACATTCCCAGGGTGAAGTTGTAGGGGACGCAGTACATCAGCGTTTCCCCCATGGATTCCCGCTCAAAGCAAGCGGCGTTTTCCCCTTCCAGCGGATAAAGAAGCTTCATTGATTTTTCCTCCGGATTCCGTTCTTACAGGTAGATCTCCAGGAATTTTCGGCTGGC
>JAZNGI010000082.1:0-11863 GCA_045576375.1 Eubacteriales bacterium | reverse complement strand
CTTACGCACGGATACGTACACATCGGGAAGAAACGAGAGAAGAGCGGCGATCTCGTTGTTGACACTGAGATCCTCTCGATCGGCTTTTTCCTTCCATTCGTCCTCCCGCTGAGAAAACGCAAGCCAAAAATCCTCAACCTTGTCCTTGAGCTGATCGCGAATTTCGTCCTCATCTTCGTAGCACATTCCGTCCAGGGACAACTCATTCCCGAGAAAAGCGGCATCTTCTTTGTAACGCTTGCAACCCTTGCAGTACTTCTCGGCTGTTAACAGAAGCTTTTTATTGTATTCATCTCTCGTGAGAACGGTGACGTCAACGGGACAGATTTCCTTGGGCTCATCAAGAAGGATCTTCTCCTCGGTGATCTCTTCCTGAATGAAATAGGGCGCGATGCAGTCCTTTTCATTGAGCTTTTTGAGAACCAACTCCTGCTTAATGGCGTCCGAGCGGATGAATTCATCCAAGGAAGAAAACTCCTCGGGAATCATAAAGTAATCGCCCCAGTAATAGAGTGCTTTCATTTCCTGCCTCCGTGTATTCCGTAACACACGACCGGAATCAAAACAGATGTGTCAGTCGCGTGAATTTATTGATGATAAAGCTTGTGGATCTGATATTTTCCTTCGCAGGTCACGTGCATTCCCAATTTTTTAAAGCCTCTTTCGTCCACTTCGGACAGGATCACGGTGGAGTGAACCTCGCAGTCCCGCAGTTTGGAAAGCTGATCGATAGCCAATCGGGCGTTGGTGTCGGTTGCGGCACAAATCGACAAAGCGATCAAAACTTCATTGGTATGCAACCTGGGATTGCGGTTGCCCAAATGGGAGACCTTCATTTCCTGGATCGGCTCAATGATGGTGGGGGAGATCAGGTGCAATTCATCGGGCAAGCCTGCAAGGGTCTTGAGGGCGTTGAGCAGCACAGCCGCGGAGGCGCCGAGAAGAGAGGAGGTTTTCCCCGTAACAATCCGTCCGTCATTGAGCTCAATGGCCGCGGCGGGGGTGCCGCTGTTTTCCTCGGATTTTTGTAACGCGGCGGCAACCACGGGGCGGTTGGCGGGGCTCAGCTGTGCTTGATTCATTAAGAGCTTGATCTTCTCAATGGCCTCAGAGGAGGAAAGGCCCTGGCGCTTGCTGACGATGGCTTGGTAGTATCTGCGAATGATCTCGTTGTTGGCGGCCGATTTTACCGCTTCGTCGTCGGTGATGCAGTAGCCCGCCATATTTACTCCCATGTCCGTGGGCGACTTGTAGGGGCACTGACCGAGAATGTTTTCAAAAATGGTTCGCAGCACGGGGAAGATCTCAATGTCGCGATTGTAGTTCACCGCGGTTTCCCCGTATTCCTCCAGATGGAAGGGGTCGATCATATTCACGTCGTTCAGATCCGCGGTAGCCGCCTCGTAGGCCATGTTAACGGGATGCTTCAGCGGTAGGTTCCAAACGGGGAAGGTCTCAAATTTGGCATATCCCGAGCGAATTCCGTGCTTGTGGTCGTGATAAAGCTGAGAAAGACAGGTAGCCATTTTTCCGCTTCCCGGACCGGGTGCGGTGATGACCACCAAGGAACGGGTGGTTTGAATATATTCGTTCTTTCCCAAACCCTCATCGCTGAGAATATAATCCACGTCGGAGGGATAGCCGGGAATCTGGTAGTGGCAATATACCTTAACGCCCAAAGATAAAAGGCGGTTACGGAAAGAATCCACGGCGGGCTGGGAATTGTATCGGGTCAAGACGACGCTTCCCACGTACAGTCCGATCTCGTTGAAGGAATCGATCAACCGCAGAACGTCGGCGTCGTAGGTGATGCCCAGATCCCCCCGATGCTTGTTCTTTTCAATATCGGCGGAATTGATTACGATCACGATCTCCGCCTGGTCCTTTAATTGCATCAGCATTGTCACCTTGCTGTCGGGCTGAAAACCGGGAAGAACTCTGGATGCGTGGTAATCGTCGAACAATTTGCCGCCGAATTCCAGATACAGCTTTCCTCCGAATTTCGAGATTCTCTCCTTGATCTTTTCGGATTGCATTCTCAAATATTTGTCATTGTCAAATCCAACGCGATGCATGATCTTTCTCCTAATCAATTTACTTCCATTTTTTGAATTTACTTAAATCATCGTACAGTCTGCAGTAGCTTTCGTGCCTGGAAGGGGGGATCTCTCCCTTGCCAACGGCTTCCACGATTTTGCAACCCTCTTCTCTCAGGTGGGTACACTTGGTGTAGCGGCACCGTCCGAGATAATCGTCAAAATCGGGAAAGGTGTCAGCCAGTTCCTCCTTGTCAAAGAAGTGATACCGCTGAAAATCCAATTGGGAAAAGCCGGGAGTATCCGCCAAATAGCTGTTTTCCTTGCCTGTGTACCTTGATACGTTATACAGCACGCTTTGGCGCGTGGTGTTTTTTCCTCTTGCGATCTTTTTGCTTATCTCTCCCGTTGCCAGCTTCAGATCGGGGAAAAGTGCGTTGATCAAAGTGCTTTTTCCAACTCCCGATGCTCCGGTGAAGGCGGAGGAACAGCCCTGAATGAAGGGTAGTAGCCGAGAGCGGCTTTCTTCCTGATCCATCACTGTTAACGAGAACACGAAAAAACCTGCTTTTTCGTAGATTCGTCTTAATTCTTCGGCCTTATCGGGCGCCAGGTCGCTTTTACTGAAAACAATAAAGGGCGTAATGTGATTATGTACCGCAATTGACAAGACCTTGTCAATGTTCAGAAGAGACGGCTCGGGGTCACAGACGGAGCTGACGATAAACAAGCGATCCAAGTTCGCAACGGGCGGGCGCAAAAGGAGATTTTTTCTCTCCAGGATCTCCACGATGTAGTGGGAGCGTTCTTCCTTTCCCGTTCCCCTTCTCAAAGACACAAGATCTCCCGAAACAGGCGAAACGCTATCGTGACGGAAGGAGCCTTTAGCGTAGCATTCGATCAGCCCCTCCTCCGTTTCTGCGGTATACAGACCGCCGGTACAGGTGAGGATTCTTCCTTGAATGATGTGCTGATTCATGTGTTATCCGATGGGGTGACATTTGCCGCTGTAAGCAGCACCTGAGTCGATGTAGTAGAAGATGGGGAAGCGGAGGTGGCGCCGGTGGATTGTGAGGGGATAACTGTGCTTTGGGAAGCAGATGTAGAAGCCGGAGGAACCACCGATACCGCGCCGGAGGAGGTGGAAACGGCAGAGGACGCGGGAGGAGGCGTGGTGCTTGTGCCGGGCACAACGGTTTGTGTTGTGCTGGCCGCCGGCGGTTGAGTGACTGTGGTTGCCGGCTTAGAGGACGAGGCAGGGAGAGTGTTGGTGGGGAGGGGCAGGGGGTGATCGGGAATCTTGATGCTGAGCACCACGTCCACCACGGTGTACTTCATAGGAATTGATTTTCCGGCCTCAATGCTTTGGGTCAAAACCGTTCCCGTGGGAGATTGAGAGGGTTCGCGGGTCACTTTTCCCAGGGTAAGAGAACTCTGTGCAAGCAGCGTTTTTACCTCTGAGAGGGTTTTTCCCGTTAAATTCGGCATGGAGGTAAAGCTGATCTCCTGTCCGAGGCTCACGTAAACGGTAACTTCGCTGTTTTTGGAAACCACCGTTCCCGCCGACGGCTCCGTGCTGATCACGTATCCGTCCAAAATAGTGCTGCTGTTGGTTTGCACGATCTTATAGCGCAAACTTTCTTCTTCCAGAAGGATCAGCGCATTTCTGTATTCCGTGACGGTGATATCGGGAACGATCACCGTTTCGTTTCCTCGGCTGATCTTAACGGAAATCTCGCAAAACTGGGAGTTGTCCGCCAGTTTCTTTCTTTGTCCTGCTTTGGGAGTCTGCTCAACGATCACCCCGCTGGGCGCGTCGCTGTCATACACGTATTCAATGGAGGTGATCTTCAGATTGTCGTCCTCCAGTGATTTTGCATATTCCGAGGAATATTGCTGGCCGCT
The DNA here is from genome assembly GCA_045576375.1 of Eubacteriales bacterium. GTDB lineage: Bacteria > Bacillota > Clostridia > Oscillospirales > SIG627 > SIG685. Next base: position 7,922 of record JAZNGI010000082.1, on the reverse strand, counting down.
CAGATCGGGGACAACAATGGTGATGCTGCTGTCCTTTGTCATGTTAACAAGAGAAACCACCATAAACACTGCCGCAAACAGGAAGACCATAAAGAAGGCACAGCTGACACCGAAGATAATTGGGAACATCGTCCTTCTTCCGTGCTTTGTTTTTTTCTTTTTCTTTTTGGGCTTCTTATCTTTGGGCTTTGGCTGTTCCACCGAGGTTTCGTCAATGGAGTCAAGAGTTGCCTGTTCGAAAACGATAGCGTTGTCTTTTTGGTAAAGCTTCAGAGCGCGGCGCATGGAAGCGGCACTGCGAAAACGGGCGGCCGGATCTTTTTCCATGGTCTTTAAGATGATCTGCTCCAAAGCGGCAGGGATACTGGGATTGTATTTTCCGGGGGGAACGGGCGGATTGTTGATATGCATCATTGCCACGCTCAAAGGCGTGTCGCCTTCAAAGGGAAGGCGCCCGGTGAGCATTTCATAAAAGATAACGCCGGCGGAATAAACGTCGGTGTTAAAGTCCACGGGGCTTCCGTTGGCCTGCTCGGGGCTCATATAGTGCACCGTGCCCATGGCCTTTTCTTTTTCTTCCGTGCTTTCTTCTCCGGGAAGCCTGGCAATGCCGAAATCCGTCAGCTTCAACCGCAGATCCTCGGTGATCATCACGTTTTGAGGCTTCACATCCAGGTGAACGATGCCTTTATCGTGGGTGTAGCGAAGGGCGCTGAGAAGCTGAGAGATCAAGCTCACTGCCTGGTCAATGGGCAGAGGAGCGTTTTTCTCCATGTATTCTTTTAAATTGCATCCCGAGACGTACTCCATGGCAATGTACTTGGGATTGTGATCCAGATTTACGTCGTAAACCTTGACGATGTGCTCCGAGGAGATCATGGCAACCGCCTTGGACTCGTTTGCAAAGCGGCGAATGGCTTTTTCGTTGGTGGAAAGCTCGTCGTTAAGAAGCTTTAACGCAACGTAGCGGTTCATCACAAGATCCTGAGCCTTGTACACTACCGACATTCCGCCGCTGCCCACGGTGTCGACGATCTTATATCGCTTGTCAATGATACGATCCGTGTAGGAGATCGCAGGCTTATCGTTATTCAAGTGCAGTTCTCCTTTCAAAGCTTGATCAGTACTACGGTAATATTATCTGCGCCTCCGCATTCATTGGCGTAGGCAATCAGTTGTTCGCATTTTGTTTGGAGGGAATGCTTGGAGTTGATGATGGAAAGAAAGGTCTTTCTGTTAAGATAATTGCTCAATCCGTCGCTGCACAAAAGCAGGTAACCCGAGCCAATGTCCTTGTGATACACGTCACATTCCACCTGGGTGTCTACTCCCACCGCACGGGTGATGATATTCTTATTGGGATGAACGGCGGCCTGGGCCTCTGTGATCTCTCCTGTATCCACCAGTGTTTGCACGTAGGAATGATCCTTGGTGATCTGTGTGATCTGGAACGGATCCACGTGGTATAGACGGCTGTCGCCCACGTTTCCGATCATCACGGAGGAGCCGTTGATCACCGCACTGACTAAAGTGGTTCCCATCCCCTTGAGCTCGGGAAGACGGCAGGATTCTCTGTACACCTCGGAGTTTGCCTTGGCAACGGAGTGGATCATAAACTTTTCCAGCACCTCGCAAGAGATCAGGGAAGGATCGTCCACGGAATTGATGGAGTCTGAGAATTTTTCCGTGTAGTATTCACAGGCAAGCTCGCTGGCAACGTTGCCGCCGCCGACTCCGCCCATTCCGTCGCAAACTACGGCGAGAAGATAGGAACCGATCTGCCGAATGGCAAAACAGTCCTGGTTGGAGGCGCGTTTGCGCCCCTTATCGCTGATTCCGAAAAATTCCGTTGGGATCACCACCCTTCCGTTTTATTGTGATTACTGCGTGTTTTCCTGTTGCAGTTTCTTTCTTCTGAGCTGACCGCAGGCGGCCTCAATGTCCGCGCCCATGGTTCTGCGCAAAGTCACGTTTATTTTACACTCTTTCAGCTCGTTTGTAAATAGTTTCAACGCTTCTTTTGAGGTTTTCTTACAATTATTTTCCTTTGTCTCGTTCACGTTGATCAAATTCAAGTGACAAAGCATCCCTCTCAGCAGTTTTCCCAGCATTCTTGCGTGGGCAGGGGAGTCGTTTACCCCGCGGATGAGTGCGTATTCAAAGGAAATCCGACGCCCCGTTTTTTCTGTGTAGCGCTTGCAGGCGCCCATCAGCTCGCGGATGGGATACTTATGGTTGATCGGCATGGTTTGGCTTCTGATCTGGTCGCTGGGAGCGTGGAGCGAAACGGAAAGCGTAATGGGAAGCCCTTCCTCGGCAAGCCGATCGATCTTGTCAACAAGCCCGCAGGTGGATAGGGAAATGTTGCGGTAGCTGATCCCAAAGCCGTCTTTTTCATTGGCAAGGCGAAGAAATCGGAGCACGTTATCGTAATTGTCCAAGGGCTCGCCGATCCCCATCAGAACAATGTGGCCGATGCGAAAATCCGGGTGATCCTTTTGCATATCCCGGGTGATATATTCCATTTGCAAAAGAATCTCCGAGGGGGAAAGGTTTCTGGAGAATCCCGCCTTGGAGGAAGCGCAGAAGGTGCAACCCATTTTACACCCCACCTGAGAGGAGAGACAAACGCTGTATCCGTGGGCATACTCCAGTAAAACGCTCTCCACGTAGTCTCCGCCTTCCAGAGTGAAAAGGTATTTTCGGGTACTGTCAAGCTTAGAACAGATCCGATCCACGTGAAGGGGGGCGCAAATGAAAAAGATCTCATCCAAACGGGAGCGAAGACTCAGAGGTAAATTGCTCATTTGAGAAAAACTGTCCACGTGCTTATACAGCCATTGCCAAACCTGTGTTGCGCGGTATCTTTCGATAGTATGCTCCGCAAACACGGCTTCCAATTCTTCTTTGGTGAGGGCGCGAATATCGATTTTGTTTGTCATGGCGATTCTGTTCTTTCTATGAGATCAATGAAAAAACCGTCCTTGTTGTGAGCCTCGGGGAAAATGGTCAAAGGCTCCGAAAGGGTAGGAGAGCGCCTAAAGCCTGAATTGTTTTTCAGAAACTCTTCGGTGATCCGCTCATTTTCCTCGGGGTTGAGGGTACAGGTAGAATAGAGAAGCGTGCCGCCTTTTTTCAGATACCGTGCGGAGGCGTTGAGAATGTTCTTCTGAATTTGGGGCAGACGAAGGATCTCTTTTTGTTCTTTTTGGCGAATGTCTGGCTTTTTACCGATAACTCCCAATCCGGAACAGGGCACGTCGCAGATCACCTTGTCTGCCGTGCCGATCCATTCTTCCTTGAGCTGGGAGGAGTCGTTGGGGAAAACGTCTAAACAGCGGATGCCCAAATTGCTTGCTCCTTGTTTTACCAAGGTTAATTTGGAGGGATGAAGATCACAGCAACGAAGTGTGCCGAGGTTATTCATCAGCATCGCCGCGTGAAAGCTCTTTCCACCGGGGCAGCAACACACGTCAAAAACGGTTTCCCCCGGTGCGGGTGCCAACAGTTGGCAGGCAATTTGCGAGGAAAGATCCTGCACGAAGAACAGCCCTTCTTTGAACTCCTCACTTGCCTGTAAGGAAAAGTTGCCGTGGATCTGCAGGGCGCTAGCCGCTTCGGGGCAGGGCGTCGTCTCCACACCGTGATCCAATAGCCGCTTTGCCAGGGAGTCTCGATCGGTTTTCAGCGTGTTGACTCTTATCGTTAGGGCAGATTTTTGATTCTGAGCGTCCATGATCCGGCAAGCCTTCTTGTTGCCGTAAGCCTTGATCCATAACTCCACCATCCACAGAGGATAGGAATAAATGACAGACAGACGCTGATTCTCGGATTCGTTTTTAAAACGAAAGCCTTGCTCCTTGTTTCGGCAGGCGGTGCGTAGAAGTGCGTTCACAAAAGAGGCTGCGCTTGCTTCTTTTGTGTTCTTGATCAGTTGTACCGACTCATTCACCGCCGCATTGTCGGGGATGCGATCCAAATAGAAGATCTGGTAGAGCCCCAATCGAAGCACCTGTTGCACTCCTTTGGAAAGAGAGGAAAGGGGGCGGGAGGAATAGCTCTCAATCAGGTGATCCAGTGAGATCTTCCGTTCCAAAACACCGTAAAACAGCGTTGTATATAAATTCTTGTCCGCGGGGGAAAGAGGGTTCTTTTTTAAAACGCTGTCCAGTTCCAAATTGGAATACTTTCCGTTTTTTTCAGAGCTGAGTAACGAGTGAAACGCCAGCTCTCTTGCATTGGGAGAACGGTTCATATCAATCGGTCCGGATAGCAAAGTTTTCTGCCGTTGATCAGACTGGCGGCATCCATTGCCTTTGAGCCTTCCGGCTGAACCAGTGTCAGAAAAACGGCGCCTTTGCCGCATTGAACGGCAAGTTCGCTCTTTTTCATCCCGTCAATGCGGATCAGATCGCCCCATTCTCCCTGCGGGGGAGGAGCGGGACAAGCCACCTTCGCATCAAGAATCTTCAAATTCAATCCGCTGGATGCCACTTGGCAGGTGGCTCCGGGCACGGGAGCCAGGCCGCGGATCTGAGCAACAATCTCTTCGGCACTGCGGCTAAAGTCAAGGGGACGATCCTTGGCGGTGATCTTTTCGGCGTAACTTGCCAAAGAATCGTCCTGCTTTTCGCTTTCGCAAATGCCTTCGATCAGGCGGGGGTAATGTTCCCGGAAGAGCTCCGCCCCCAGACGGGCCAAGTCGTCTCTCAGCGTGCCTGCATTGCGTTGTTCGATCAAAAGAGAGGCTTTGGCAATCATGTTTCCTGTGTCGATTCCGGGATCCATATACATTAAAGTGACACCTGCGCTCTTATCGCCTTCCATGATCACACGGTTGATCGGTGCGGCACCGCGGTGTTTGGGCAAAAGAGAAGCGTGAATACAAACGCATCCGCACACGGGGTGATCCAGCACGTATTTGGGCAGGATCTTTCCGTAGGAGGCCACCACGATCATTCGCGGATCCTCCTTCAGAAGAATCTCTTTAAAATTCTCTTCTTTGAGATTTTCGGGTTGATACAGTCGTAAGCCGTTTTCCAGTGCGTAATCCTTTACGCAGTCGAAAACCACCTTGTGTCCTCGGCCCCTGGGCTTGTCTGTTTGGGTCACCACGGAGATCTCCGCGGTTCCTCGGGTGGTTTCATATAGAGTCTTCAGGGCTTCCAGAGCAAAGCGCTCCGTCCCCATAAACATCAGTTGAATCATTTTTTACCTCTCAGTCAAAGAGCTCTTCCAGTTCCTCTTGCGTGAGGATCTTCACCACGTTCTCGTCGTAAAACAGCTTTCCCGACAAATGGTCGATCTCGTGGCAGAAGGCCTTGGCCAGAAGCCCTTCTCCTTCTTTGGTGCACAGCTTTCCGTTTCTGTCGGTGTATTCCACGGTGACCTTCATGGGGCGTTTGGTGATCGCCCATTTTCCGGGGCAGGAGAGGCACCCTTCTAAGGATTCCTGTTCTCCCTCTGCTCGGAGAATGCGGGGATTGATCAGCTCCAGCTCCATTCCGTCCACGTGCACGATCACGATTTTTCGCAACACGCCCACCTGAACCGCCGCCAATCCTGCGCCGTCCGCCTTGATCAGAGTGTCACGCATATCATCAAGAAGTCGGTGAACCCTGGAGTCGATTTTTGTTACCTCTCTTGAGGGCTTTCTTAAAATTTCGTCCGTATCTTTCACGATCTGAAGAATTGCCATAGCTATATGCTCCTTTCAAACTAAAGAGGGATTGATGTCAATGTGGATCTTCACGGCATCACGGTATTTCTTTTGGAATTGGTTTAAGAGCTGAGAAAATAAGCTCAGAGCTTCCCGATCTGCTCGGTACTTGATCACGTATCGCTTTCTGAAAATATTTTTGAGCTTGTAGATGGGCGCATCCATCGGTCCGTAAACGATCAGCTTCAGAGATGGATTTTCCTCCAGCTCTTTTTGAAGCTCCTTGGAAAATTCCGCAACCGCATCATTGGCCGTTTCTTCGCTTTCGGAGGCAAATCCGAAAAGGCAGATGTTACAGAAGGGGGGATACACTAAGGCCTTTCGCAGTCGGATCTCCGAGGCGTAAAAGCTATCGTAGTCCTGGCGGGTGCAGAGAGATAGAATTTCGTGATAGGGATTTAGGGTCTGAATCATGGCTCTGCCGGACAGATCGCTTCTTCCGGCTCTTCCGATCACTTGGGTCAGGAGAGAAAAGCTGTGCTCGTATGCACGGTAGTCAGACATATAAAGGGTGGTATCCGCCATAACCACGCCCACCAAAGTCACCAAAGGAAAATCGTGCCCCTTGGCCACCATTTGGGTGCCTAAAAGAATGTCGGCTTCGTGGTTTTGAAACGCCGTTAAAAGTTTTTCGTGGGCCATTTTTTCGGTGACGGCGTCGGCATCCAGGCGAAGAATTCTCGCCTCGGGAAATTCGTTTTTCAGCTCTTCCTCAACCTTTTGGGAGCCGTATCCGTGAAACAGCAGGTGCTTGGATTGGCAGGAGGGGCATTCCACGGGAACGCTTTGGGAATAGCCGCAATAGTGACAAACCATCCGTTTTCCGTAGGTATTGTGGAGAGTCAGGGAAACGCTGCAATTGGGACAGTTGGGAACGTATCCGCACGAGATGCAGGAGGCAAAACGCTGATATCCTCTCCGATCAACGAACAAAATGGTTTGCTCGTTGCGTTCCAGATTCAAAGCAATCTGACTTTTCAACTGTGAACCGAGCATGGTTTGGGGATTCTCCCTCAGATCGGGGCGAATGTCTTCCACCCTCACCTCGGGCATTTTCGCGTTGTTGTATCTGTTTTTGAGAGTCAAAAGCTTGTACTTTCCCGCTTCGGCCTTATAAAAGCTCTCAATGTCCGGGGTAGCGGAAGAAAGAATCATCAAGGCGTTGTTGGCGGCGCAACGAAAACGGGCAATATCCCTTGCGTGATATCTGGGGGCTGAGTCGGATTTATAGCTGGAGTCGTGCTCTTCGTCTAAAATAACGGCGCCGAGATTTTCACAAGGGGAGAACACCGCAGAGCGAGTTCCCAAAATCACCTTCTTTTCTCCGCTTCGGATCTGAAACCAGGCGTCTGCCCGTTCCCCTTCCGAAAGGGCGGAGTGGATCACCGCAACCTGCTTGGCATAGCGCTGTGATAAAAGGCGAAAGCCTTGTGAGGTGAGAGATATTTCGGGAACGAGATAGATCACGCTTTTCCCCTGCGCCAAAAGCTCGTCGATGGCCCGAAGCAGCACCTTGGTTTTGCCGCTTCCCGTTACACCGTAAAGTAAGAACGCTTCGGCTCGATTTTCCTTTGATGCATCCGAAATTGCTTGAAAGGCCGCCTCTTGCTCAACGTTTAAATGAATCGGTCCCTCTTGCGCGCTTTGTTCTTCGTAGGGAGAGCGATAAACAGAGCATTCAAACGACTCTGCGATCCCAAGTGCGATCAAGCGTTCCAACGGACTCTTGCTCAAGGCGGTGATCCGGTTGATCTCTTTAAACTCCAAACCGTCGCTCCCTGCCTGCCGAAGGCAGGAAACCAAGGAGATGTACTTTTCTCTTGAACGGGAGGGGAGCAGATCGGCAGGTACGCTTTGAGAGCGCAAACGGTATTTTTTAACGGTTTTTGAGTTGATGGAATATTCAAAGCGGTGTTCCTTTACCACCGCTCCTTTTTTCAGCAGATTTTTGATCATGGAAGAGGGGCAAAGATACACAGTTTCTCCCGCCAGGACCTCAACGCCATCCTCTGAAGAGGGAAGGGAAGCAAGAGATTCCAACAAGGCGGGATTGGGGCAAACATATGTTTCCTTGATCTTTAGGCGGATCCCGGAAGGGATCATCGCGCGAACAGCCTCGGCGCCGGTGCAAAAACAATGCCTGCGCATATAGTCTGCCAGAGCCAGGTGCTCTTCAGGCAGGCGAAAACGCCCATCCAACACC
>JAZNGI010000081.1:0-7931 GCA_045576375.1 Eubacteriales bacterium | reverse complement strand
GAGGGCTACAACTACGAGGACGCCGTGCTCATCAACGAGCGCCTGGTTCGGGACGACGTGTACACCTCCATTCATATTGAAGAATACTCTCACGAGGCCAGAGACACCAAGCTGGGGCCTGAGGAGATCACCAGAGACATTCCTTCCGTGGGCGACGATGCCCTGAAGGATCTGACTCCCGACGGTGTGATCCGCAAGGGCGCCGAGGTGCACGCGGGCGACATTCTGGTGGGTAAGGTCACCCCCAAGGGTGAGACCGAGCTGACCGCCGAGGAGCGCTTGCTCCGTGCCATCTTCGGGGAAAAGGCAAGAGAGGTGAGAGACACCTCCCTGCGGCTGCCCCACGGCGAAAGCGGCATTATCGTGGACGTGAGAACCTTCTCCAGGGAGAACGGCGACGAGCTGCCTCCCGGAGTGAACCGCGTGGTGCGCGTTTACGTTGCTCAGAAGAGAAAGATCTCCGTGGGCGACAAAATGGCAGGCCGCCACGGAAACAAGGGTGTTATTTCCCGCATTCTTCCCAGTGAGGATATGCCCTTCTTGCCCGACGGTACGCCGTTGGATATCGTGCTCAACCCCCTGGGCGTGCCTTCCCGAATGAACATCGGTCAGGTGCTGGAGGTGCATTTGGGCATTGCCGCCAAGAAACTGGGTGTGAAGGTTATGACTCCCGTGTTTGACGGCGCCAAGGAAGGCGACATTGAGGAATTCCAGGCCAAAGCGGGCATTGCCCCCGACGGCAAGACCGTGCTTTACGACGGCCGTACCGGTGAGCCCTTCGATCACCGAGTCACCGTGGGTATTATGTACTACCTCAAGCTCCACCATCTGGTGGACGATAAGATCCACGCCCGTTCCACGGGTCCCTACTCTCTGGTCACCCAGCAGCCTTTGGGCGGTAAAGCTCAGTTCGGCGGACAGCGTTTCGGTGAGATGGAGGTATGGGCGCTGGAGGCATACGGCGCGGCATACACCCTGCAGGAGCTTCTGACGGTGAAGTCCGACGACGTCATCGGAAGAGTTAAGACCTTCGAGGCCATCGTGAAGGGACAGAACATTCCCACTCCCGGCGTTCCCGAATCCTTCAAGGTGTTGGTCAAGGAGCTGCAGGCTTTGGGACTGAACATTCAGATCCTCAACAAGAACAACGAAGAGGTCGCTCTCAAGGAGATCTCCGAGGAAGAGGCGGAGGACGACGCACAGCGCGTTCAGCTCAGCGATCTGGGCGAGATGGTCTTTGACGACGAGGATCCCCTTTACGACGACGAAGAGGGTGTGGTCCGCGACGATGAGGACGGCGACGGCGACGAGGACTACGGCTTTGACGGCGACGCAGAATTTTCCGACGACTCGGATGAGTTTTGAGAACGGAGGAGAAAACAAACATGCAACACATTGATTTTGATAAAATTAAGATCTCCCTTGCTTCTCCCGAAATGATAAGAAGCTGGTCCAAGGGCGAGGTGACCAAGCCCGAGACCATCAACTACCGGACGCTCAAACCGGAGAAGGAGGGTCTGTTCTGCGAACGCATTTTCGGACCCATGAAGGATTGGGAATGCCATTGCGGAAAGTACAAGAAGGTTCACTACGTGGGCAAGGTCTGCGAAAAGTGCGGCGTGGAGATCACCACCAATAAGGTGCGCCGCGAGAGAATGGGTCACATTGAGCTGGCCGCTCCCGTGAGCCACATTTGGTATTTCAAGACCATCCCCTCCCGCATGGGAATCCTTCTTGACATTTCTCCCCGTTTGCTGGAGAAGGTGCTGTATTTCGCTCAGTACATCGTGGTGGATCCCGGTGACAGCGAGATCACGCATCTTTCCAAGTATCAGCTCCTCACGGAGACCGAATACAGAAAAGCCAAAGAAAAATATGAAAACGACTTCCGTGCCGGCATGGGCGCGGAGGCCATCAAGGAGCTTTTGCACGAGCTGGATCTGGAAGGACTTTCCAAGCAGCTGAAGGAAGAGCTCAAGGATGCTCAGGGTCAGAAGCGCCAGAAGATCGTGAAGCGTTTGGAAGTGGTGGAGGCGTTCCGCCTTTCCGGCAACAAGCCCGAGTGGATGGTGCTGGACGTGATCCCCGTGGTTCCTCCGGACATCCGACCCATGGTGCAGTTGGACGGCGGAAGATTTGCCACCAGCGACCTGAACGATCTGTACCGCCGCGTAATCAACCGTAACAACCGTTTGAGACGGCTGATGGAGCTGAGAGCTCCCGAGATCATCATCCGCAACGAGAAGAGAATGCTCCAGGAAGCAGTGGACGCTCACATTGACAACGTCCGCCGCGGCAGACCCGTGACGGGTCCCTCCAACCGTCCTCTCAAGAGCCTTTCCGAAATGCTCAGAGGTAAGCAGGGCCGCTTCCGTCAGAACCTTTTGGGTAAGCGCGTGGACTATTCCGGACGTTCCGTTATCGTGGTGGGCCCCAACCTGAAGATCTATCAGTGCGGTCTGCCCAAGGAAATGGCCCTGGAGCTGTTCAAGCCCTTCGTTATGAAGCGCTTGGTGGAAACGGGCAAATCCAGCAACATCAAGGACGCCAAGAAGAAGGTGGAGCGGGTCAGCCCCGAGGTGTGGGACGCTCTGGAGTGCGTGATCAAGGAGCATCCCGTGCTCCTCAACCGTGCGCCTACTCTGCACAGGCTTTCCATCCAGGCCTTTGAGCCCGTTTTGGTGGAAGGCAGAGCCATCAAGCTTCATCCTCTGGTGTGTACCGCTTTCAACGCCGACTTCGACGGCGACCAGATGCCCGTGCACGTGCCTTTGTCCCCCGAAGCCCAGGCAGAAGCTCGCTTTTTGATGCTTTCCGCCAACAACCTGTTGAAGCCCGTGAACGGCCGCGCCGTGACGGTGCCCACCCAGGACATGGTGTTGGGTTCCTACTGGCTGACCTACGTGAGAGACAAGGAGCTGGACAACGAGGAGAAGGACCGTCCCGACGAGATCGGCGAGGGCAAGATCTTCCGTGATTTCGACGAGGCCATGATGGCGTACCAGAACGGCGATCTGGGACTTCACGCCATGGTGAAGACCCGTGTGACCCGTGAGGTGAACGGCAAGACCGTTACCGGCTTGGTGGAGACCACGCTGGGCCGCTTGATCTTCAACTCCAAGATCCCTCAGAACCTGCATTTCGTGGATCGAAGCATCCCCGGCAACGAGCTGATCCCCGAGGTCAACTTCATCGTGACCAGCAAGGATCTGGCCAAGATCATCGACCGTGCCATTAAGTACTGCGGTCCCACCGTGACCGCGGAAATGCTGGACGACATTAAGGAAATGGGCTATAAGTACTCCACCAGGAGCGCCATCACCATCTCCGTGTCCGATATGACCGTACCTTCCCAAAAGAAGGACATTCTTGCCGCCGCCGACGTGGAGGTGGACAAGGTGACCAAGCTCTTCAAGAGAGGACGTCTCTCCGAGGAGGACCGTTACAAGGCGGTCATCAAGATCTGGGAAAACACCACCGACGAGGTGACCAAGGCCCTTCAGAAGAATCTGAAGAAGGACAACCCCATCAACATGATGGCGGTTTCCGGTGCCCGAGGCTCCATCAAGCAGATCCGTCAGCTGGCGGGTATGCGCGGACTGATGGCCACGGCCAGCGGTAAGACCCTGGAGCTTCCCATTAAGGCAAACTTCCGTGAAGGTTTGAACATTCTGGAATACTTCATCGCCGCCAGAGGTGCCCGTAAGGGTCTGGCTGATACGGCTCTGAGAACCGCAGACTCCGGTTATCTGACCCGCCGTTTGGTGGACGTATCCCAGGAAGTGATCGTCCGCGAGGTGGATTGCGGCACCAAGAAGGGTATTTGGGTGGAAGACATCCGCGACGGCAACGAGCTGATCGAGGGTCTGGCCGACCGTATCCTGGGCCGTTACACCGTGGAGGACATTGTGGACGGCGAGGGCAATCTGATCATCGCCGCAGGCAATATGATCGGTGACGATCACGTGGAAAAGATCATGGCCGCAGGCATCAAGAAGGTGCACGTTCGCAGCATTTTGGAGTGCCGCGCCCGTTACGGCGTATGCTCTCACTGCTACGGTGCCGATCTTTCCAGCGGTAAGCCCGTGAGCATCGGTGAGGCAGTGGGTATCATTGCCGCTCAGTCCATCGGTGAGCCCGGAACTCAGCTGACCATGAGAACCTTCCACACCGGCGGTGTGGCAGGAAAGGATATCACCCAGGGTCTTCCCCGCGTGGAAGAGCTGTTTGAGGCCCGCAGTCCCAAAAAGCCCGCCGTTCTGGCAGACTTCGACGGACAGGTGGAGATCGACGAGAGCAAGAAGCTCAAGCACGTGATCCTCAAGAGCACCGTCACCGGCGAAGAGAAGAGCTACGCCATTCCCTACGGCTTGCGCCTGAACGTGGAATCCGGCGACTTCGTGGTGAGAGGCCAGGCCCTGACCGAGGGCTTGAGAAAGCCTTCCGATATCGTTCGCATTGACGGTCTGGACGCGGTGTACGAGTACATCGTGAAGGAAATTCAGCGCGTGTACCGTCTGCAGGGTGTTGAGATCAACGACAAGCACGTGGAGATCATTGCCCGTCAGATGACCCGCAAGGTCAAGGTGGAAACCGCGGGCAGCACCAATATGCTGGACGGCTCCGTGGTGGATATCACCGAGTTCAACGAAGAAAACGAAAAGATCCAAGCACGCATCGATGCGGGCGAGGTGGGTCTGGGATTGGCCACCAGCTCTCCCATTCTCATGGGTATCACCAAGGCGGCTCTGTCCACCGAGTCCTTCCTCAGCTCCGCTTCCTTCCAGGAGACCACCAAGGTGCTCACGGAAGCGGCCATCAAGGGCAAGATCGATCCCCTGCTGGGTCTGAAGGAGAACGTGATCATCGGTAAGCTGATTCCCGCGGGAACCGGCTTGGAATGCTACCGCAACGTGGAGATCAACTACGGCGAGGAACCCCCCGTTCCCGCCCAGTCTCCCGTGGAAGGCGTTTCTGCGGCTGACACGCTTTCTGACGCAGAATAAACGAAATAGTGCACAACTGCCGCCGAAAATGTTTGTTTGATTTGTTCAAAACGGAGATTTTTCGGCGGCGTTGCACAATTTGGTTGATTTTAACTTGGGGATGTGTTATCATATACTATATGCGGGAAAGGGTGAAGTCTGCCTTGATGAAAAGCGAAAGTGCTTTGGAAAGCGGCAAGTGCCGCGCAGGCTTCAACAAGACCGTGAAGCTCGTCAAAGGGGGAGCGGCGAAAAAGGTGTATCTTGCCTCTGACGCCGATTCGGATCTTGCTTCCCAGGTTCGCGCCGTGTGTCGGGCGGCGGGGCTGGTGCCCGATGAGCAATTCGACAAAAAAGCTTTGGGAAAGCTCTGCGGCCTCCAAGTGGGGTGTGCCGCGGCGGCGATTCTCAAGGAATGAACAAGGTGCTGTGCGGAACAATCCGCTTGCATAGAATTTTTTAAGTAAGGAGGTGCCATATGCCCACATTCAACCAATTGGTTCGCTTCGGCCGCAAGCAGGTGACTTACAAGTCCAAGGCTCCCGCTCTTCAGGTAGGTATCAACTCCCTGAAGAAAGAAACTGTTGACGTTCCTTCTCCCCAGAAGAGAGGCGTTTGCACGAAGGTTGCCACCAAGACTCCCAAGAAGCCTAACTCTGCTCTGAGAAAGATCGCCCGTGTGAGATTGACCAACGGAACGGAAGTTACCGCGTACATTCCCGGTATCGGTCACAATCTGCAGGAGCACTCTGTCGTTATGATTCGCGGCGGAAGAGTGAAGGACCTCCCCGGTGTGCGTTACCACATCATCCGCGGTACGCTGGATACCCAGGGAGTTGCCAACAGAAACCAGGCGCGCAGTAAGTACGGCGCCAAGAAGCCCAAAGCCGGAAAGGCCGGTTAATCGGGCTGAAAACTGTGCTTAAAGGTCAGACCTAAAAAAGATTTTCATCTTTATGATATACAGGCAATCTGACCGTAGCACGAACGGGAGAGATCCCGAGTACCAATGATATCATACTTTAATGAAGGAGGGAAGATCAGTGCCGAGAAGAGGTCAGATTTCCAAGAGAGACATCCTGCCGGATCCGATCTACAATTCCAAGCTGGTAACCAAGCTTGTGAACAACATCATGTACGACGGCAAGAAGGGCGTTGCCCAGAAGATCGTGTACGATGCATTCAATATCGTGAGCGAGAAGACAGGAAACGATGCTCTCGAAACTTTCCAGAAGGCTCTTGAAAACATTATGCCTACTCTGGAGGTCAAAGCGAGACGTGTCGGCGGCTCCACTTACCAGGTTCCCATCGAGGTCAGAGCGGACAGACGCCAGACACTCGGACTGCGTTGGCTCATCACTTATTCCAGAGCCCGCGGTGAGAAAAAGATGGCAGACAGACTGGCAGGCGAGATCATTGACGCATCCAACAACACCGGAAGTGCTGTGAAGAAGCGTGAAGATACGCACAAGATGGCAGAAGCCAACAAGGCGTTCGCTCATTACAGATACTAATGCCCCAACCGGGATCGCCCAACGGCGGCGAGCGGTCCGCGGAAGATTAAGTGCCGCCGGGAACGGAGCAATTAATGCCGAGACAATATCCGCTTGAAAGAACCAGAAACATCGGTATAATGGCCCACATTGACGCAGGTAAAACCACCACCACCGAGCGTATCCTCTTCTACACGGGTAAGACCCACAAGATGGGCGAGACGCACGACGGCGGCGCGACAATGGACTGGATGGAGCAGGAGCAGGAGAGAGGTATCACCATCACTTCCGCTGCTACCACCTGTTTCTGGAACAACAACAGAATCAACATTATCGACACTCCCGGTCACGTGGATTTCACCGTTGAGGTGGAGCGTTCTCTGAGAGTGCTGGACGGATCCGTTACTGTGTTCTGCGCCAAGGGCGGCGTGGAGCCTCAGTCCGAAACAGTCTGGAGACAGGCTGACAAATACGGTGTACCGAGAATGGCTTACGTCAACAAGATGGACATTACCGGTGCAAACTACTACAAGGTGCTGGATCAGATCAAAAACCGTCTGAAGGCACCCGCTGTGCCGATTCAGCTTCCCATCGGTTCCGAGGATACCTTCACCGGTATCGTGGACCTGGTGAAGATGAAGGCCTATATCTACACCAACGACCTTGGTACCAACATCCTTGAGGAAGAGATTCCCGAGGATCTCAAGGACAAGGCAGAGGAATTCCGCAACGAGCTGTTGGAGGCAGTGGCCGCCAGCGATGACGATCTGATGATGAAGTATCTGGAAGGCGAAGAGCTGACCATTGACGAGATCAAGGGCGCCATCCGCAAGGCAACCATCGCCAACCAGATGGTTCCCGTGGTCTGCGGAACTTCCTACCGCAACCGCGGTGTTCAGAAGCTTCTGGACGCCATCGTTGACTATATGCCTTCTCCCATCGACATCCCCGCGATCAAGGGTATCAACCCCGACACCAAGGAAGAGGACGAGCGTCCTTCCGATGAAAACGCTCCCTTCAGCGCCCTGGCGTTCAAGATCGCTACCGACCCCTTCGTGGGACGTCTGTGCTTCGTGCGCGTTTACTCCGGCAGCGTGAAGACCGGTACTACCGTGTATAACGCTTCCAAGGACGGAAGAGAGCGCTTCGGACGAATCGTTGCGATGCACGCCAACCACCGCGAGGACGTGGAAGAGATCTACGCGGGTGATATTGCGGCTGTGGTCGGCGTAAAGAACACCGGTACCGGTGACACTCTTTGCGACGAAAACAACCCCATCATTCTGGAGAGCATGGAATTCCCGGATCCCGTTATCCGCGTTGCCATCGAGCCCAAGACCAAAGCCGGCCAGGAGAAAATGGGCATTGCTCTGGCAAAGCTGGCAGAAGAGGATCCCACCTTCCGCACCTACACCGACGAAGAGACGGGTCAGACCATCATCGCCGGCATGGG
>JAZNGI010000080.1:0-2610 GCA_045576375.1 Eubacteriales bacterium | reverse complement strand
TGCCTACTTTTTCGTGAAGAACCTGCAAGGGGACGTGCTGGCCCTCATGACCTACACGGGCGAGGTGGTGGCACGCTACAGCTACGATGCCTGGGGCAAGCTTCTGTCCGTGACCTACGGCAGCAATGTGGCAGTCACAGACCCGGCGCATATTGCCAACCTGAATCCCTTCCGCTATCGGGGCTACCTCTACGATACGGAGACGGGGCTGTACTACCTCACCAGCCGCTACTACGATCCTGAGGTGGGACGGTTTTTGAATGCGGATGATGCAGAAGTAGTCACCGTCACCGAGGGGATCTACGACAAGAACCTCTATGCGTACTGCGATAACAATCCTGTAATGCGCGTGGATGTCGGGGGGACTTGGTGGGATACGTTCTTTGACGTGATCTCCCTTGTAGCCAGTGTTGTGGAAGTAGTTGCTAATCCTACCGATCCAACTGCTTGGATGGGCTTAGTAGGAGATACAATTGATCTTGTTCCCTTTGTATCCGGTGTAGGCGAGACGATAAAAGCGGTCAAAATTGTTGATAAAGCGGTTGACACAGCAGATTCGGTCCATGATGTAGCAAAAAAAGCAGAAAAACTGCAGAAAGCATCAGATGCGTTACAAGATTCTGTTGTAAAAAGCGGAAAGGGATTTGATAGTTTTTCGGCATTGAAAAAAGAAGCGAATCATCCCGGAAAAGGTAATCATCTCCACCACTTAGTAGAGCAAAGTCAAATCGGGAAATCGGGATTTTCTTCAAATTTAATCAATAATGAATTGCTCCTTGTTCCCATTGATGGGAAAATGCATGCTAAGATTAGTGGCTTTTATTCCAGCAAACCGAGTTTCGCGGAAGGGTTGACCGTTCGTGCTTGGTTGAGCAACAAGAATTTTGCGGACCAGTTAACTTTTGGATTAGGTGCAATCTATCGAGAAATGGTATAAGGAGAAAGAAATGAGAAAATACGATTATTACGGAAGATTTGTTGAGCTTTGTTCAAGATTTATCGACAGATCGGACGATTATGCAGACAAGGACAAACTTAGAAGAAACAACGCGGCCAGATCGCAGATGCGAAAATTAACGCAACGGATCCTGGAAGAAAAAGAGGAAAATATCCCCGAACTCTTACATCGGCTACTAAAACATGAAAATATGAGTGTTCAGATCGAAGCGGCTTTTATATGCGGGAAAATTGGGGTATATGTGGACGAATTTATGCCAATTATGGATCACATTCAAGAAACAACAAAGGGAGAAATTCAGTCCCGTGCGGCGGTTGTGTATGATATGCAGCGAGCCAGGGACATCATTGCTATGCTGAAAAAAGGAGGCATATTTGAACATCTGGGTGGAAAGCGCAACTTTGTTCCTCTTTCCGGACAAGGGCAAATGATTGTTGAGCATGGAGGTGGAGAGGTGATACGGATCGATGAAGCACACGCGGAGGATGCTGATCCATCGGATAATCATCCTTTTCGGCACGTTCATTATGTAATGGACGGCGTAAGCGGAGTGTTTCAGATACAGAGTCCTTTCGGGATACAAGTGATGAAGATCATGGAAAGAAAACGCAAGGAAGAGAAAGAACAATCATATTCGCAAGAGGAATGATTGGTATAGATTTGTTCTGGTTTAGGTAAGAAGATGGCAGTTTGGCAGGTAACAATTTCATTGGTGAAAAAAGAGGTTTTTTAGTTGTTCGATGAGTGAGTTAGGGAACTCGATAAGTGAATTGATTGTTTTCCCGAAGAAAAGAGTTGGTGCGACTCAATTAGACAGTTCGGAAAATTAGATTCGACTTGTATTGGAATAGATACAAAATGTGAGGAGATTACATTAAGAATTGATTTGAGCGAGATCGGTTTTTCTGTTATGAGTTTTTTGAGTGGATCGTCAAACCCAATTGAAAGTTCTTCTGGCCTTGATATACGCTGCAAAGAGAATTTTCTATTTCGCCAACGCATCATTTATGAGCCGCTCTCTTGGATTCTATAAAGGGGGAAGAATATGAGAAGCAATATTTTTGGGGGATTGCTTTTGTGTTGCTTGGTGCTCAGCGGATGCTTTGTTTTTCCGGTTGTTGGGCGCGATGAGCAACGGGATCCCGGAAAATACGGCGTGTTTTCTCCCGATGCGGAAAAGATTTTGGAGGAGTATTCCTTGGGCGTGCTTCCGAAGAAAGAGAAGGTGGCAGACCAAAGTCGGTATTGGTACTGCTACGACTGTGCGTTTCTCGGAAATCCTTATGTGTTTGTTTTTTTAAGCACTCCCTATGAGGAGAAAGTCCTGCGGGAGGAATACGAGCGAGTGCAAGCCCTTGGCGCTTTTCAAAGAAGCTTGGCAGAGGGAAGGGTCGGCCTTTCTTTGCGCGGGGATTTTGAGAGAAATTATTCTTGCTATACGGACGATCGGATCGATGACGGAAGAAGCTTGCTTTTTGAATTGTCCATCTTTGATTTTGAACGACGGGAGGTTCGGTATTTGTTTTTCTACGGACAGGATTCCCACCAACGAAAAGAGGAAATCAGCACCCTTTTGAAAGAGTTTGAAGGGAGAAACTTTCTTGCTTCGTAATGGGATATATTCCAGCAAACCGAGTTTCTGGTTCAAGACC
>JAZNGI010000079.1:0-10634 GCA_045576375.1 Eubacteriales bacterium | reverse complement strand
AGCGTGGAGCAGTTGTGTCAGCTGATGTCCCAAGGAGAGTGGGTGGAAAGCCACTATTTTGAGCATCGCAACGCCCAGCTTCCCGAGCTGATCGACTCGGGAATGAAATATGCCTGGCTGTACACGCGCCTTACCAAACGCTTCCGTCGGGAGGTGCTGAGCTTAGATGCTTCTGCCCTGCTGGTTGACGTGAGAAGCTCCGGGAAAGCCTTTGGCTTGGGCAAAAAAACGGGTCTGAAAAACGCTTTGCACCGCCTGCGCAGTTTTGCCCTGGAGGGGGAAAGAGTGGAAAGCTTCGAAACGGAAGACCTTTTGGAGCAAATGCGTCTTTGCGGCGAATATGAAAGCTATCTCTTCAACAACGCTTCGTACATCAAGCAATGCTTCGGCGTGGACATATCTTCCCCCGATCGGGACCCTCTTGCTCTTTGGGAGCGTCTGAGAGCCCTTTCGCAAAAGGGGGAAGCTGTGGCACAGGCCTATTGCCGAATGAAGGGCGCCCGGGAAGAAAATTTGGTTTTTGTGGCCAAGCTTTCCGACGGCTCCTTGCAGTTGGCGCAAAGCGCCCAAGCGCTGAAAGATACTCGGGAGCGTCTGTCTTCCGCCGGCCGACGCCTGGAAGAGCTCCTTTCTTTGGAGCTCCCAAAGAGCTTGCCCCTTGAGGAGCTGTTGGAGCAAATGCAGGCTCTGCGGGGAGCCATGGGCTCTCTGGAACAATGGACCCGTTGGCTTCGCGCCCGCAGTCGCGGCGTGGATCTGGGGCTGAACGCCGTGGTGGAGCAATGCGAGAGCGGACGCTTTAACGGCGAGGAGATCAAACGCAACTTCCTTCTCGGATTCTTCTTGAGCCTGGGAGATCAGATCCGCGGCGTTTCTCCCGCTTTGGGCTCCTTTGATTGCAGGGAGGAGCGGGAAAATTGGGAAAAAACCGAGGAGTCTGAGGCTTTTGCATTTGCTCTTCTTTGCAAAAAAGCCTTGGAATCCGACGGCTTGCGCTGTGTTCACTTGCGCCAAGCCCAACGCATGAGCCCCGAGGAACGCTCTTCTCTTCTGATCATTGACGGCGGAGAAGAAATCAGCGCCGCCGCGGGAGCGGGAATTCTGGAGCTGGGAGAGCGAACGGCCGTCTTTGCCTCCTCTTTCAAACGGTGTCGGGGCAAGGAGCTGGCTTCCTTTGCCTTAGGCCTGGGCGCCCAAGAGCTCTTTTTGCGCCGTTGTTATGACAAAGATCCCGACGGTGCCCGCACCGCCGCCGCCTTTGCCGAGGATCTGGGAGCGTTCTCTCCCGTGAGCGCGTATCCCATCACCCACGTGGGCTCCTATGCCCAACTGATCCGCGTGCACGGCGGCTACGACGATGCCAATGAGACCAACGTCATTGAAGCTTCGGTGGCGGTGGACGAGCTGTTGCAGGCGATGGAAGAGGGCGACAAGAGCGTGTGCGTGGTGTGTATGGGAGAGGCCCAGCGAAACCTCGTCACCCTTCTTTTGGCGCGGCGGCTTGCCTCGCAAACGGAGCAAAAGGAGAAGTATCTTGCCAATCGGAGCCGTTACTGTCTTTGCACCTTCGGTGAGGAGCTCCCCGAGAGCGATCTGGTGGTGGTGAGTCTGTGCTACGCCTGCGCTCGCCCCAAGTATGCCGGCGGCCTGTCCTATAAGCTGCTGAACGCCTTGGGAGAAAACTGCGCCGCTTCCCTTCATCAACTGTTCACGGCGGCCAAACATCGGCTGAAGGTCATCCACGCGTTTTCCATGGAGGAAGTGGATCATACTCATTGTACTACGGAGCAGATGCGCGTGTTCCGTCGGTTTGCGGCGCGGCTCTTTGCCATGCCCCAAGCAGCGGCGGATCCCGCCTTCGAAGAGGATTTCTGCCGAGACATGGTGGACAAGCTTGCCCGCGTCCTGGAGAAAAACGGCTATCCCTTCCGCCGGAATTGCGGCTTTTCTTCGGTGAAGACCGAGCTTTTGATCTGTGATCCCCAAAAGCCCCAACGGGCAATTGCCGCCGTGGTTTCCGATTATGCTTTGGCTCTTTCCCGCGTCCGTGCGGGCAGAGAAGGAGCGTACGCCTTCGGCCTTGAAAAACAAGGCGTTTTGCTGTTGCGCCTGAGCAGCGTGGCTTGGTTTGAAAAGGAGAGCGCCGTGATCGACGGCGTGCTCAATTCGCTTCGCCGCGTCGCCCCCGCGGAAGGCACTCTTTTGGAGGAGCTGGCTCTTCCCGTCACGGAATAATCCGATCCCCCGTTGCATAGATTGTTACTACAAATCCTATCAACGGGGGAATCTTTATGAAAAAAGAAAAACAAAACCGTTCTTTTTCCGCGGGAAGTCTGCGCGCCTGGATCTTGGGCGCCGTGGCCGCCTTTGCCTTTTGCCTGCTGGGAGGAAGGATCACGGCGGGTATTTTTGAAAACACGGAAAAATACGAGCTATTCCTGTCCGCGGCGGCGTGGATCCTTTTGTTTGTTTCGGGCGCGGTGGGGGGCCTGGTTGCCACGCTGATGACGGGGAAAAGCTCCCTGCTCCACGGAGCCGTAGCCGCGCTCCTCCAGTTTTTGGTTCATTTTTTGGCGGGCTTGCTCTTGGGAAACGGCCTTTGCAGCGCGGGGGAGTTTGCTCTGCGCTTGGTTGCCGTCCTGGGCGGGGCGGTAGGTGCCTCTCAGCTGTTACTTATTTGGGGAAAGGGCAGAAGGAAAAGAAAAAAATCTTCCCGAAAAAAGAGGGAACGGTGAAAAAAACCTTCGTTATCTGTTGATTTTTCTTTATGCTTGTGGTACAATGAAAAACGGAAATCCGCTAATCGGGTCAGAAGTTTTTTGCCGCAGGGACGGTCCGAAGTTTTTGCGATGGATCTCCTGCGGCTTTTTGTATTTTCAGGGATAAAGAAGGGTTTTGGGATGAAGCGTTGGTCGGTGTTGGTTTGTCTGTGTTTGGCGGCAGTGTGTTTTCTTGCCTCCTGCGTTCGGATGCAGCCCGCCCAAAGCGCTTCCTTGGCAGTGCCGGAGCCTTTTCCCGTTTGCCACCCCGACGATCCCAACGCAGAAGAGCTTAACTCCATGGTGTTTTGTGCCTCGGCCAATGATTATGCCGAAACGGGACTTTCTCTTCTTGTTTCGTCCCGACAGATCAACGGTGCCACCGCCTACTGTGCTTTGCCCGTGTTTTCCTCTCCTTCGGCTCAGGAAGCGTGGACTGCGGGCATTTGGGAGGAGCTGGATCGGCTCTCCTCGCAAGGCGCGCAATTGCGCACGGATTTTGAAACGAAAAAAATCAAGGGCTACGTTCTCATCACCGCCGATTTTGAGGTCAAAGGAGAAGAGGGCTGGCAGAAAGCGGCAAGCCGCAGCACCTATTGGGATCCCGCCAAAGGGGATTTTTTGCAGTATTCCGCGCTTTTTGAAAGCTTTGCCGAATTTAAGCTCTACTTTGGCGATTTTCTCCGCGCCCAATGCCAAGGGAAAGGGCTGAAGGAAGCAGCGGATCCCCAAAAACTGGAGAGCTTTTTGGCAGGGGAAGCGCTGTTTACCTCCTTTGCTTTGGAAGAAGAGGGCGTTCGGGTCACCTTGGATGATACCAACGTGCTGAAAGCGGGAGAAGAGCGTGAGCTTCTCATTCCCGATTACTATTTTAACGGCAAGATCATTGATAAGATCTCCAACCAATGGAAGGAATACGCTCCCGTTCAACCGGGAGAAAAGGTGATCGCTCTCACCTTTGACGACGGGCCCTCCTCAGCCAACACCTCTCAGGTGTTGGACGTTTTGGAAGCCTGTCAAGCCAAAGCCACCTTCTTCGTGGCAGGGCATCGCATCAGCAAATCCACAGGCGCCGTTCTGCGCAGAATTGCGGATCTGGGAAGCCAGATCGGCAACCATTCCTATAACCACGCCAATTTCAATCTTCTCAGCGTGGAAGGAATGATGGAAGAGATCAACCGCACCCAGGAAGCGGTTTATAACGCCACGGGAAGTTATCCCACCTGCCTGCGCCCGCCCTACGGTAATCTGAAAAAGGAACTGGTGGCCGAAACGGGAATGTTTGCCGTTTTTTGGAACGTGGATACTCTGGATTGGCAGCATAAGAACACGCAATTGCTTGTGGACACTGTGCTCAGCAGGGCCTCCTCGGGAGATATTATTCTCATGCACGATATCCACAAAACCACCGTGGACGGGGTGGAGGCCATTGTGAAGGGCTTGCAGGAGCAAGGCTTCCGTTTGGTCACGGTGGAGGAAATGTTTGATCTGAGAAACCAAGAGCCAAAAGACTTTAAATACTTTTCTCAGCATTCGGTCCGCTGAAAAAAGCAGACGGGAACTGACGGGAAGGCATTGAATTTCAAGGAACGGAAGACAATATCAAGGGCGTGCCCCGGGCATTGCCAATCTGAGAAAAGCGATGGAACGGATATGAAGAAAAAGAACAAGAAAAAGAATCGGGCAGAACAGTCGCACCCCGGCCTGTTCTTCTCGTGGTCAATGAAAACCAAGGTCCTTCTGTTGGGGGGAGCCGCGCTGGTTCTGATCCTGGCGGGCGTGCTGATCTTTCCTTTGCTCTTTCCCGGCGGGGTCATTCCCGATTACAAACCTCCCGCCGTCACGTTGGAGTTTGAAACCGTTTCCCGAACGGAAGCGGGTCGGGACGAGGAAAAAAACGAAGAATACTATAAGGGAATGCTCAAAGATATTCTCTATACCTACGGCGGACAGACCGTTCTTCTCACCGATGAGAATTACGACGACCGTGAGGATGCGGGCAAGTTTTTTAAGGAATTTATGGATTCCGTGAAGGCGGGCAGTTGGGAAAGCTGTCAGCGGTTTTTTGCGGAGGGGTATTTTAACGAGAACGACACCAAGGAGAACATGACTCCTCAGAGGCTCTACGATATTGAGATCTCCTACCACTCCGAAAGCAAGGGGATCGTTTTGGCGGGAAATTCCTACGACGTGGAGAACTTCACCGTAAAGTACAAGATCCTTGCCAACGACGGAACCTTCCGCAACGATGTGCCCAGCGACGTCTGGAAGCCTCAGATCTATCAGATCGCTCAGACCTCAGGAGGGTATCGCATCGTTAATATCATCAATATACTCAGTTCACAGTAAGGAAAACAGCTATGAAGTATTTAGTTATGCTGGGAGACGGAATGGCAGACGATTCCTGCTCCGAGCTGGATGGAAAAACGCCTTTGCAACAGGCCCGTAAGCCACGGATGGATGCCATTGCCGCCAAAGGTCTTTGCGGCTTGGTAATGACCGTGCCCGAAGGAATGGTGCCCGAAAGCGACACCGCCAATCTTGCCGTTTTGGGCTACGATCCCAGGATCTATTCCAAAGGGAGATCTCCTCTGGAAGCGGCAAGTATGGGGCTTCCAATGAGCCCTTCCCAAACGGCCTTCCGTTGCAACGTGGTCACGCTCACCGATGAGGGGGAGCCCTACGAGGATAAGGTCATTTTGGATCACAGCGCGGGAGAGATCAGCACCGAAGAGGCAGATGAGCTGATTCGGGCGGTGGAACGGGAGCTGGGCAACGAGCTTCGGCATTTTTACACCGGTATCAGCTACCGCCACTGTATGCTTTGGGATCAAGCTCCCGGAAGCGAGGCAGACCAGCGGGTGTATGATTTTTCCCGTCCTCACGATATTTTGGGTCAGCGCATCGGGGACTATCTTCCCCGTGGCCCCGTGGGAGATGCCTACAGAGAACTGATGGAAAAAAGCTTTTCCGTTTTGTCTAAACACCCCGTGAATCAAAAGCGAGTGGCAGAGGGAAAGCGGCCCGCCAACTCCGTTTGGTTCTGGAGTGCGGGGAAGAAGCCTGCGTTGGAAAGCTTTTCCCGCCGTTTCGGCGTGAAAGCCACGGTGGTGTGCGCGGTGGATCTGATCAAAGGCAT
Organism: Eubacteriales bacterium; assembly: GCA_045576375.1. Lineage (GTDB taxonomy): Bacteria > Bacillota > Clostridia > Oscillospirales > SIG627 > SIG685. Next base: position 4,736 of record JAZNGI010000079.1, on the reverse strand, counting down.
CGGCCTTTGCGCGGGAATGGATGCTCCCTTAGTGCCGGGAGCCACGGGCGGCGCCGTCACCGATTATGCGGCCAAAGGCCGTGCGGCAGTGGAAGCCTACCGCAAGGGAAGCGATTTTGTGTATATCCACGTGGAAGCGCCCGACGAATGCGGCCACCAGGGCGAGGTGCATCAAAAGGTGCAGGCCATTGAAAAGATCGACCAACAGATCCTGGGCCCCGTGATGGAATATCTGGATTCCTGCGGCGAGCCCTATCGCATTTTGCTTTTGCCCGATCATCCCACCCCCGTGAGCAAACGTACCCACACTCGGGAAGCAGTGCCCTTCGTGATCTACGACAGCCGCAGGGAAGAACGGGGGATCCCGTGCTACTGCGAACGGGAAGCCGCCGCAACGGGGCGGTATCTGGCGGAGGGAACCCAACTGATGCCTCTGCTTTTTGAAAGAGAGGAGATCTGATGGAAAAGAAAAAACTCCCCTGGAAGGAGATTCTCGGCGGCGCGTATATCGCCCTTACCATCGGCATCATCGTGGTGTTGGGGATCTTTAATCAAAGCTTCGATCAGCTTTTCTCTTCTTTTGCAAGCTTCAATCCCTTTTGGAGCATTATGACCGTTGCCTGCGTGGTGATCTATTATCTTTTGGAAAATTACACCATGTGGTATTATCTCAAATGCGAAGGACAGAAGCTGGGCTTTTTCCTGGCCTGGAAAATGACCATGATCGGCCAGTATTACTGCGCTCTCACTCCCTTTTCCTCCGGCGGCCAGCCCATGCAGATCTATTATATGCATAAAAACGGTGTTTCCGTGGGAACGGCCAGCTCCGCCATGACGGTGAAGGTCATTCTTTTCAACGTGTGTATGGTTCTCACCGCCATTGTGGGCGTGATCTATAATTTCGGCTATTTTCTCAGCAACGCGGCGGTGGCCCTGCCCTTTGCCATCTGCGGCATCGTGCTGAACTCTGCGGTGCTGACGCTCTTTTGGATGATGTTCTTTAACAAGAGACTCTCCGAAAAGATCGTGAAAGGCCTCATTTCCTTCTTGGGAAAGATCCGCATTCTCAGAAATCCTCAGGCCACTCTCGAAAAGGCAGACAGTGCTCTGGGGGAATATTTCGGCTCCATCGCCTTTATGAAAAAGAATCCCAAGAAAATGGTGTGGCTTTTCGTTGCCACTTGGGTCCAGACCCTGGCCATGATGAGCGTTTCCTATTGTATTTACAGAGCCTTCGGTTTTCAGGAGAAGTCTCCCATTCTCTTCATCACCCTGCAATACGTTCTGTTCATCGCCGTGAGCTACGTTCCTCTGCCCGGTGCCTCGGGTGCCCAGGAAATCGGCTTTTTGAAGATCTATGAAAACATTCTTCCTCAGGACAAGATCTTCATTATGATGATGCTTTGGCGATTCTTCACCTACATCGTGTCCATCATCGTGGGCGGCGTGATCATCGTGTGGGATCAGATTTTGGCCTTCTTGCCCAAAAAACGAAAGCAAAACTGAGCTCTGCGCAGTACTCCCAAGAAGGCAAAGGGAATCGGTTTTTGGTTGATAAAGGCATCGAGGCGGGCAGTGAACAGACGGAGAGCATGATACCAATGCAGCCTTCGATAGCCGCAAACAGTCACCCCAAAACGGGAGCAGGCTTTTCCTGTTCCCGTTTTTCTCGTCGGTTTTTTTATTGTTTTGCATTTTGAAAAACTTTGCTATTGACAAAGGACAGTATTTTCCTATAATTAAGTTATCCGGAGGCTCTGCTCCGGGCAAGAATCTCCCTGTGTGGAATACTTGGTAAGAAAGGTGACTTATGAAACGTATTACAGACTGGATCAAAGAAAGAAGAAGTGTGCGCACCTTTGATGGGAAGGCGCTGGAGGAAGGCACGAAGGAGAAGCTTTTATCCTTTGCACAAGAATTGGAAAACCCGTTTCATATTCCCGTTGCCTTTCAATTTCTTGATGCAAAAAAACAGGGGCTTACTTGCCCTGTTGTCACGGGGACAGAGCTGTATGTGGGCGGAAAAATCAAGCGTGGGCCCGATGCCGATCTTGCCTTCGGATATTCCTTTGAGGCGTTCGTGCTGTATGCGTGGTCCCTGGGTGTTGGCACGGTATGGCTTGGCGGCACCATGAACCGTGACGGATTTGAACGGGCCATGGAGCTGGGGGAGGACGAAATGATGCCCTGTGCCGCTGCCGTCGGTTACACGGCTAAGAAAATGTCGGTGCGGGAAACCGTTATGCGCAAAGCCGTCAAGGCCAATGATCGCCTGCCGTTTGAAGAGCTGTTCTTTCAAGGTTCTTTTGATGCTCCTCTCACCATGGATCGGGCAGGTCGATTGGCTGACCCCTTACAAATGGTTCGCCTTGCGCCTTCGGCGGTAAACAAACAGCCTTGGCGTGTCGTTGTGTCAGATAACACCGCTCACTTTTATCTTAAGCGCAGCAAGGGCTTTGGTCACGGAGAAAAACAACCGGATATGCAGAAGATCGATATGGGTATCGCGCTCTGTCATTTTGCCCTCGCTGCAGAGGAAGCGGGCTTAACGGCAGAGTTTGTGAAAAACGATCCGAAGCTTTCAGTGAACTCCGAAGCAGAGTATGTTGCTTCTTATGTTTGTCGGTAAATAACAACGTCAGCCGATGCACTTGCGGCCAAGATTACAAGGGAGAAAAATACGAGCGTTTCTATCATACCTTGGTCATGAAATTTTGTTTTAAATGGTGAAAAATTGAAAGCATTACGATTTGTAAAGAAAAATACCGTGTTTTGCATTGCGGCCGTGGCGGCGGTGATCACCTGCTTTTTTGTGCCGCCCGATCTGCAATACCTGGAATATTTTGACTGGAAGACCCTTTCCTGCCTGTTTTTAACGCTGGCGGTCATTTGTGCACTCAGAAATATCATGTTTTTCACCATTCTTGCAAGAAAACTTGTTGCCATGGCGGGAAACCTGCGATCCCTTTTTCTGTTGCTGATCGTCATCACCTTCATAGGCTCCATGATCATAGCAAACGATATGGCACTCATCACCTTTTTGCCTCTCGGGTATTTTGCCTTATCGGTCACCAAGCAGGAAAAGTACATAGCCTATCTTTTTGTGCTTCAGAATATCTCTGCAAATTTGGGCGGTATGCTTACTCCTTTCGGCAATCCCCAAAACCTTTATCTGTATTCTTTCTTTCAGATTCCCACGGGGGAATTTTGCAGCATTATGCTTCCCGCGTTCTTGCTTGCCATCTCCCTTTTGGTGATCGCCTGTATTCCGATAAAACCCATAAAATTCGTGATCGGCAACAAGTTTGGCGAAAAGCTGAATCAAAAGAATACGCTTCTTTACGGCGTTTTGTTTTTGATCTCGGTGCTGATCGTTTTCAGAATCATTCCCTTTGTGATAGGGCTTGCACTGATCCCCCTGATCCTTTTCTTTGTGGACCGTGACTGTCTTTTTATGGTGGATTACGCATTGCTTGGAACCTTTTTCTTTTTCTTTGTTTTTGCGGGGAACCTGGCCAGAATCAATGCCGTAAACCAAGTCATTTCCTCGTTGCTTGCAAAGGACACCTTGCTTGTATCCGTCCTTTCCTGTCAGGTGATCAGTAATGTGCCGTCGGCAATTCTGCTTTCAAGGTTTACAGGGGATTACGCTTCCCTTCTTCTGGGGGTCAATATCGGCGGAACGGGCACGCTCATCGCCTCTCTTGCCAGTCTGATCACCTTCAGTGAATTCAAGCTGTTGCACCCCGAGCAAACCAAAAAATATTTGGTGATTTTCACATCGGTCAACGGTGCGTTTCTCGTGATTATGACTCTTGCCGCCAAACTCTTTTTCGTCAACTGAAGCCTGTCAAAAAAAGACAAGTGCACAAAAAAATCAACAGCGGAGTGGATTTTCCACTCCGCTGTTGTTATCGTTTCTCCCTTTTTATTTGCTTCCAGCTTCTCTCAAACAACATAGAAAAAAGCCCCTGTCGCTAACAACGTAACAGGGGCTGTGTTTTGTTTTATAAGATTATTTTGCAAACATCTTTTCTGCGGCTGCCAGATCCTCGTGATTGTCAATTTCAAACCATCTTCCGCACAGAGGGCAGGCTTTGAATGCAACTTCGTCGAAAATATCGTTCAGGGCAACCTCGCTCCATTTCTTCAGTTCGCCGTTGTCCACAATATATTCCTTACACTTATGATAGAAAGCTGCAGCGCCCGCAGAATCAAACTTATAGACATCAATAGAGCAGCCGAGAGCATCCTCTTTTGCGATCGTCTTGGCAATTTTTATAAGGCGGCCGTCGCGCTCGATCACCTTCATGGATTCTTCGTTATAGTTGCCAATGTCGGTAACGATAGCATTGGGGGAGGGGCAAGCAAGAAGCGCCTCTATCACGGAGGAATCAAAAAACACGTCTGCGTTCATCATAAGGAAGCTCTCGGTGCCGATGTTTTGAAGCCCGAGATATGCAGAATACATATTGTTGGTCGTTGCGTAATCCACGCTCTCAATGATTTTTATCTCCGGCCATTCCGTATGAACTGCATTTTCAAGGATGTCCGCCTTGTATCCCGAGATAATGGTAATGTCGGTAATGCCGTTCTCGTGAAGATTTCTTATTTGCTTGAAAAGGATGGGTTCGCCGTTTACGGGAACCAACGATTTGGGAATCCTGTCGGTTATGGGGGCAAGTCTTGAGCCGAATCCGGCAGCGAGTATCAGTGCTTTCATTTTAAATCTCTCC
>JAZNGI010000078.1:0-4073 GCA_045576375.1 Eubacteriales bacterium | reverse complement strand
TCGCTAATGTTTCGGGCAAACATCGCATCATTGCGAGGGACACCGAGCAACATCATTATGCGAAGCATAACATCATATCGCCGTCAGGCGATGCATCATTGAGGTGTGCCAATTTTGCGGGTTGCTCGTTTTTGAATGATGTTTGCCTTCGGCAAATGATGTCGTTTTACTTATGATGACGGCTACGCCTAATGATGTCGCTTCGCTAATGTTTCGGGCAAACATCGCATCATTGCGAGGGACACCGAGCAACATCATTATGCGAAGCATAACATCATATCGCCGTCAGGCGATGCATCATTGAGGTGTGCCAATTTTGCGGGTTGCTCGTTGGCAGTAAAAAACGCACTTTTGTCTGTGACAAGGGTGCGTTTTTGAATTGTTATTCCTTGGGGGCGGGCTCTTCTAAAAGTTTTTCGGTGTCGGGCCGAGGGGGCTTAACATTCTCTTCCAGTGCCGAATACAGGTTAATGATAATGATCGCCAAATAAATGCTTACGGACGGAGCCACCAAAACGTGGCCGGCCAAAAACGCACAGGCGATGGCGATGACGATGGAGAAAATGCTGCAGATCTCTTTTTTCATGGAGAAGAAATTCTTGATGTTTTTGAAGAATCTTTTGATGCAGATAACAGAGAACCACAAAAACACCGCCAAATAGATGGCCAAGCCCAAGATGCCGTGGTTAATGAGCAAGGCGATGAAGTCCATTTCGATCAAAGGGTTAAAGCGCACACCGTCGCCGATCAAAAACTCGTATCCCAGTCCAAACATTTTCTGAAGGAGGGGGGCTTGTTCAAAGGCCACGAACGCAGGCTCGATCATGGTGAGTCGGTTACTTAAGATCCAGTTTGCCACCAAATACAGCTTAGAGGGCGGCTCTTTCTCTTCCTCCGGCAGGGTCGCCCCGGGACAATCGGAAGCCTCCGGGGGACATTCGGGCTCTTGATCGGGAGGGACGGGGTCCTCCCCGGGAGAGGGATCGGGCTTTTCCTGGGAGCCGCCGTCTTCAATTTTATCGATCACGTTGTCCTGATAGTGCTGGCCCAACATGGTGTCGTTGTTTTGCTTCACGGGGGAATTGAGCTGGAAGATCAAAACCGCTACCACGAGAAGCGCCACCAACTGCACTGCTTTCTTTGCATCCGCCGAGTTCCTGCGGGAAAGATAGGAGCCGCCGAAAAACAGGATCAAAAGAACGATTGCGCCGAAGCACGCGATAAAGGGCACCTTGGTGCCGATATAGCTGGCAATAAACGCCGTGAGAAGGCCCACCGCGATCCTCATGATGCGGCTTTTTCCCTGTAACACGTAGAACAGAGCAATGATGACCAAAATGGAAACCACGGCTCCAACTTCGTTGCCGGCATAAAACCATCCGCAAAAGCCTTGCGCGTGCTCGTAGGTTACAAAACTGGTGTTGGTGACGGCAGACAAGAAGATGCTGAGGGCATATTCCAGATAAACGATCAATAAGACCTTATCGCTTACCACCAACTTCCGCTCCCGATATACGGCATAAAAGAAGAGAAGCACAAACACAAAATAGAACATCTTGAAAAACATTTTTGCATTTGTGATCAGCACGGACGGCCCGTTGGTATATGCTCCCAACAGGATGCTCACCGCTCCGTAGGCGCAGATTCCGATATAGAGCGCAAGAAACACGGCCTTTCTCGGCCCCTTATAAAACAGCAAAAAATAAAGGCCGATAAAAACAACGAACAGCGTCCGAACCAAAATGCCCACGGTCAAATCAATGGGGGCGAACCGCTCCATAACGGAAGTGAGAATATCGAACACCGGTTGCAAGAGAATGAAAACGTTGATGGCGCACCAAAATTTGCTTTTTGTTATCGAATTGTTCTCAGCCACGAAACCACCTCGAATCGAATCTTTTCAAAGAGTTTATGTGTTACGACTGTTTGAGTCATTTTTCGTCTTTTTTCCACAACTACTCCTATTATACTGCTTTTGGAAGAATAAATCAAGTGCCCGCCGCAGAAAAGATGAAATATTCTTTTTTCCGGGGAATCCTTTTGCCTCCGAGGGAATAAAACTGCCCAACTTCTCATAAAGAAGTTGGGCTCTGTTCTTATTCAAACAGGGGCGTGGAAAAATAGCGCTCGGCGGTGTCGGGCAGGACGGTGACCACGGTTTTCCCCTTGCCCAGCTTCTTTGCCAGGCGCAGAGCCGCCGCCACGTTGGTGCCGCTGCTGATGCCGCACATAATTCCTTCCTTGCTGGCCAGATCCTTGGAGGTCTGCAGGGCTTCCTCATCCTTGATGATGCAAACGTCATCGTAAATGGACTGGTTGAGGATGGCGGGGATCACCCCGTCGCCGATGCCCATCTGCACGTGAGTGCCGATGGAACCGCCCGAGAGGATGGCCGCATTTTCCGGCTCCACCGCCCAGATGGTCATTTGGGGATTCTTTTCCTTGAGGGTCTCCCCGATGCCCGTGATGGTGCCCCCCGTGCCGATGCCCGAGCAGAACCCGTGAATGGGGCCGTCCACCTGGCGCAGGATCTCCACGCCCGTGCTGCTCCGCTGAATGGCAGGGTTGGCGGGATTTTCAAACTGCTGAGGCACGAACACCTTGGGGTCCTCCGCCTTCATTTTCAAGGCCAGGGCCAGGCACTCTTCGATGCAAAGGCCGATGTTGCCGCTGTCGTGCACCAAGATCACCTGGGCACCGTAATGCTCCACCAGCTTTCTGCGTTCCTCGCTGACGGAATCGGGCATGATGATCTTCACCCGATAGCCCTTCACGGCACCTACCAAGGCCAATCCGATGCCCTGGTTTCCGCTGGTGGGCTCCACGATCACCGTGTCGGGGCTCAACAAGCCCTTGCGTTCGGCATCCACGATCATATTATACGCGGTGCGGGTCTTGATGGAGCCGCCCACGTTCAGACCTTCAAACTTCACCAGGATCTGCGCATCCTCGGGGGAGACCATATGCTGCAGGCGGATCATGGGAGTGTTTCCCATCGCCTCTAAAATCGTGTTACAAATCATTGAGCTCTGCCTTTCCTGCCCGCCGTTATCGGGCGGGATATCTCTAATAGGATATCACATTGTGCCGATTTTGTCAATCGTTTCCCCTCAGCCAATGGCTTTCTTCTTCCAACGGCCCAGCTTATAACAGAGCGCCGTCAGCGCTGCGCCTGCCAGCCAGGAGATCAAAAGAGAGATCTGAATGCTCTCGCATCGGCCGTAGGGAAGCTGGGGGGTGGTGGTGAGATAGCTGAGCAGATAGGCCAGGGGCACGCGGATCACCACCGTTGCAATGAGGGAGATCACCATGGGCGTCAGAGCATCCCCCGCGCCACGCATGATTCCCGAAAGGCTTTGGGTCACCGCCACGGCAATGTAGCCCACCGCCAGGATCAGCATGAGCCGATAACTCATCTCCACCAGCTCTGCCGTTTGGGTGAACACGGACATGAGAGGCTTGCCCAAAAGCACGATCACGCCTGTGATGGCCGTGGCACAGACCACTGCCATTCCCGTGCCCTGCTTGGCGCCCGTCATCACGCGGTCGTATTTACCCGCCCCCACGTTTTGCCCCGAATAGGTGGTGAGAGCCATCCCGAAGGAGAAGTTGGGCATCATGGCAAAGCCGTCCACACGCATCACGATCACGTTGGCGGCAACGAATTGGTTGCCGAACAGGTTGCTCAGAGACTGCACCATCAGCATGGCAGAGGAGAAGATGGCCTGGGTCATACCCGAGGGCAGGCCCAAGCGGATGATGGTTTTGCAAAATCTTTTTTTCGGCGCCAGATACGCTCCCCGAAAATCGAAGAACTCCTTCATGCGGGCCAGCTTCCACAGGCAAAGCAGAGAGGAGACCGCTTGAGCGATCACCGTGGCGAGCGCCACGCCGGGCACTCCCATCACTTTCACCAAAACGATATCCAGCCCGATGTTGATCACCGTGGCCGCCAAAAGATACAACAGCGCCGAGAAGGAATCTCCCAGGCCGCGAATGATTCCGCTGAGAATGTTGTAATAGCCCATGCCCGCCATTCCCACCAGAGAGATCATCAGATAATCGGCGCAGTC
>JAZNGI010000077.1:0-3402 GCA_045576375.1 Eubacteriales bacterium | reverse complement strand
GGTATCGGTCATACCGTAGGAAGCGGGGCCTGCGGCCACGTTATCGGGATGCAGGGTTCTGCCGGTGCCGCCACCGCTTGCCACGGAGAAATATGCCTTGCCGTTTTCGCCTGCCCACTTCTTGTAGGTGCCGGCAACGGGATGCTGGAAGCGGGTGGGGTTGGTGGAGTTACCGGTGATGGAAACGTCAACCTTCTCGTGCTTCATGATGGCAACGCCTTCCAGAACGTCGTTGGCACCGTAGCAAAGCACCTTTGCCTTCTCTCCCTCGGAGTAGGGAGTGGACTTGACGATCTTCAGCTCGCCCGTATGGAAATCATACTCGGTCTGAACGTAGGTGAAGCCGTTGATTCGGGAAATGATATAAGCGGCATCCTTGCCCAAGCCGTTGAGGATGACCTTCAAGGGCTCTTTTCTTACCTTGTTGGCGGTTCTTGCGATACCGATGGCGCCCTCTGCGGCGGCAAAGGACTCGTGACCTGCCAAGAAGCAGAAGCACTTGGTTTCCTCGCTCAGAAGCATGGCGCCCAGGTTACCGTGGCCCAGACCAACCTGTCTGGATTCAGCAACGGAGCCGGGAATGCAGAATGCCTGCAGACCGATACCGATGGCCTTAGCGGCGTCAGCGGCGGTCTTCACGCCCTTCTTCAGAGCGATGGCACAACCCAGGGTGTATGCCCAGGCTGCATTTTCAAACGCGATGGGCTGAACGCCCTTCACGATAGCGTCGGCGTTCACGCCTTTTTCCTCACAGAAAGCCTTTGCTTCGTCCAGATCCTTGAAGCCGTACTCTGCGAGAGTCTTATTGATCGTATCAATTCTTCTTTCGTAACCTTCAAATTTAGCCATTGGTCAAGCTCTCCTTTCTTATTCTTCTCTGGGATCCACGTACTTCACGGCTTCGTCGTATCTGCCGTAAGTCTTGATGTTGGCCTCGTATGCCTCGTTGGCGCTCTTGCCGTGACGGATCATTTCCATCATCTTGCCCAGGTGCACGAAACGGTAGCCGATGACCTCGTTGTTCTTGTCAAGTCCGAGAGAAAGAATGTAGCCCTCTGCCATTTCCAGGTAGCGAACGCCCTTGGCGTTGGTGGCGAAGATGGTACCGGTCTGAGAACGCAGGCCCTTGCCCAGGTCCTCAAGAGAAGCGCCGATGGGCAGACCGTTTTCGCTGAACGCGGTCTGGGTTCTGCCGTAGACCAGCTGGAGGAAGATCTCTCTCATGGCCACGTTGATGGCGTCGCACACCAGGTCGGTGTTGAGGGCTTCCAGAATGGTCTTGCCCTGGAGGATCTCAGCGGCCATGGCGGCGGAGTGGGTCATACCGGAGCAACCGGAGGTCTCAATGAGGGCTTCCTCAATGATTCCGTTCTTCACGTTGAGGGTGAGCTTGCACATGCCCTGCTGGGGAGCACAAGCGCCCACGCCGTGGGACAGGCCGGAAATATCGCTGACCTGATAGGGCTTCACCCATCTGCCCTCTTCGGGAATGGGAGCAGGACCGTGCTTGGGACCCTTTGCGATGGGGCACATGTTTTCTACTTCATGGGAAAAATTACTCATGACTTTTTATATTCCTTTCTATAATTAGTCCAAAATGATTCCGTTTCCGCCCTTGAATGCGGCGGCGTTGGCTTCGTCGGTGTCGATATGAACGGCGGGAGCAAAGCTGTCCTTCACACGGACCACCACTTCATCAAAAATGAGAGCTCTTTCGCCTTCCAGCTTGATCTTGCAGATCTGCTTGTCCTTCAGACCGAATTCTTCAGCGGCGGCGGGAGTCAGATGCATGTGGCGCTTTGCCACGATGACGCCCTGGGGAATCTCCACCTCGCCTGCGGGGCCCACCAGCTTGCAGGGAGCGGAGCCTGCCACGTCGCCGGACTCACGAATGGGAGCAACCACGCCGATGGCTCTGGCATCGGTAGCGGAAATTTCCACCTGAGTTTCGGGACGGACGGGACCCAGAATGCTCACACCCTTGAGGGTGGACTTGGGGCCAACCACGTCGACTCTTTCATTGGAGGCAAACTGACCGGGCTGAGAAAGCATTTTCTTCACACCCAGCTCATAGCCCTTGCCGAAGAGGATCTCCAGATGCTCTTGGGTCACGTGTAAGTGTCTTGCACTTGTTTCAACGAGAATTGTTTTTTCCATAATCGGATCCTTTCTTTGAAAAGTCCCGCCGAAGATCACGGCAGACTTTTGGAATACTTTTCTATCCGACCTATTATACCACCAAATTTATTGTTTGTAAACCGTTTCTTGCACTTTTTTTGTTTTTTTGCCAATTCCTTCGCTCATTCTTGACAGATTGGAAAAAACTCTCTATAATGGAGACAAATAAAACTAAAAAAACAGGAGATCGCCCATGAAAGCTCTCGTTTTATCCATCACCGCGGGCAACGGCCACAACGCCACCGCAAAATCCATTCGGGATTATCTGGAAAGCCAAGGCGCCGAGGCCCGTTTTCTCGACACCTTTGAATATCTGAGCCCCTTTTTGCGCGCCGCCACGGAGAACGTGTTTTTGTTCAGCGCCAAATACGCTCAGAAGCCCTACGCTCTCAGCTATCGGATGTGCGAAAAAATGCAGCACTCCTCGGAAGCTCTCCCCATGCGGGAATATATTGCTTTCCTTGCCTCCAAGCTGAAAAAATATCTGGACGAGTTCAAGCCCGACGTGATCGTTTCCAGCCACGTGTTCCCCGCCATGATTATGGATACGCTCAAGACCCGCTTCGGCATGAAATTCACGGGCATCGGCGTGCTCACCGATTTTACCTACCATCCCTTCTGGGAATCCTGCACCCATCTTGATTATTTGGTGACCCCCAACGAGCTCTTTGAGCTGGAAGGAGTCAAACGGGGCTACAAGCCCTCTCAGCTTCTCCCCTTCGGCATCCCCATTCACACCAAGTTTGCCCTCCCCCCCAAGCACTCCAAGGAGCAGATCCGCAAGGCTTTGGGGCTGGATCCGGATTGTCCCACGGTGCTCATTATGAGCGGCAGTATGGGTCACGGCTCCATGAGCAAGACCGTGAAGCTTTTGGACAGTCTGCCCAACCAAATGCAGATGATTGCCGTTTGCGGCACCAACAAGGAAGAAAAGAGAAAGATCGAGCGGGGAAGCTACAGCAAGAAGGTGGTTCCTTTGGGCTGGTGCAACTTCGTGGACAAGCTGATGGATGGCAGCGACTGCCTCATCTCCAAGCCCGGCGGCATCACCACCAGCGAGGCCCTTGCCAAGCGGCTGCCCCTGATTATGATGCATCCCATGCCCGGCCAGGAGGACAGAAACATTGAGTTCTTGCTCAATAACGGCGTTGCCATGAACGTCACCTCCACCTCTCCTTTGGACACCGTGCTCTATCAGATGCTCACCAACCCCTTGCGCTTAGA
>JAZNGI010000076.1:0-7757 GCA_045576375.1 Eubacteriales bacterium | reverse complement strand
GGGGCAGTTACGATGCGCAGGGTCTCTACAGCAATTGGACCAAGGTTCTGCACAACCAATTCCACGATATTATCCCCGGCTCCTCCATCAAGGAAGTCTACGACGGCACCGACGTGGATTACGCACAGATCGGTCAATTCTGCACAGACGTAATTTCCGATAAGCTGAACGCAATTGCCTCCAAGGTGGACGCGGCAAGCGGCTCTTTGGTATATAATCCCCTGGGTTTTGCCAGAAAGGGTATCGTTAAGCTCGACGGAAAGACCGTGGAGTTTGAGCAGGAAATTCCGGCGTTTGGCTGGAGCGTTGTCAATAGCGCCGTTTGTGACGGAGCTGTATCCGTCAACGGCCTCACCGCCGAAAACAAGCACTACCGACTGGAACTGGATCCCAGCGGCAGAATCTCTTCTTTGTTTGATAAGGCAGCAGGCCGCTCCGTTCTGAAAGCAGGCGCTTTCGGCAATGAACTGCAGGCCTTTGAAGACTTTCCCAGAAAGTATGATAACTGGGAAATCTCTGATTACTACAAGCAGAAGATGTGGATACTGGATGATGACGCCGTCATTGAGCCGATCGTTGACGGCAGTCGCTCCGGTTTCAAGATCGTCAAGTCTTATATGCACTCTACCATCACGCAGTACGTTTGGCTTTACTCCGAAAGCCGCCGCATTGATTTTGAAACGGAGATCGACTGGCACGAGCATCACCAGATCCTGAAAGCCGCATTCCCGCTGGACGTGCTTGCCCCCACCGCCACCTATGACGTTCAGTTCGGCCACGTCACACGGCCTACCCATGAAAACACCAGCTGGGATAAGGCAAAATTCGAGGTCTACGGTCATAAGTGGGTGGATGTTTCCGAACCCGGTTACGGTGTCAGCTTGCTCAACGATTGCAAGTACGGCTACAACACCGAGGGCAGCACATTAAAGCTGACCATGCTCAAGTGCGGCACTTACCCCAATCCCGAAGCTGACCAGGGACTGCACGTATTCACCTATTCCCTCCTGCCCCATACAGGCGATCTTGGCAGCGCCGGGGTCATTCAGGAAGCCTACGCGCTGAATCAGCCTTTGGTGGCAACGAAATCCTGCGGCAACGGCGCGTTGCCCGACACCTTCAGTTTGGTTTCCTGTGACCAACCCGGTGTAATCATCGAAACCGTAAAGAAGGCAGAAGCGGATGACGGTATGATCGTAAGAATGTACGAAGCCTTCGGCGGACGCTGCACGGCCAATATTACCGTAGCCCCCGGTTTTTCCAAAGCGTACCTGTGTGACTTGATGGAAAATGAACTGCAGGAGCTGTCTATGGCGAATAACCGTGTTACGACCCCGATGTCCAATTTCGAGATCACTACACTGAAATTCGTCAAATAATCACGTCAATGTCGCGATCGTTGTTATTCTTACGAAGGCTTTATATCTAAAAGTGATGACATGAAAGGTGCTTCTATGCTGATTACCATAAAAAACGAACGTCTGTCGCTGTCTGTGGATCCCCTCGGTGCCCAAATGATGCACCTGCAGATGAGCGGCACGGAATATTTATGGCAGGGTGACCCCCAGTATTGGGAGGAACGGGCACCACACCTGTTTCCTTTTATTGCCCGACTCACCGAGGATCGCTACCGTCTTGGGGATACGGTCTATCCCATGAAGATCCACGGTTTTGCCTCTGTATCACCGTTTTCTGTGGTTGAGAATCAAGAAGACAGGGTAACGCTGGAAATGACGGACAGCCGAGAGACTCAAAGACAGTATCCGTTCCGTTTTGCGTTACGGGTCATATATCAGTTGGCGGGCAATCGGCTGGACATTACGTATCAGGTGGAGAACCGTGATTCGGTTACGATGCCTTTTGGCATCGGCGGGCATCCCGGATTCCGTGTTCCGTTACTCCCGGGGGAAGCATTTGAGGATTATGCCATCGTCTTTTCACAGCCCTGTCAACCGGACCGAGTGGGATTTACTTCTGCACTCTATCTGAGCGGTCAGGATGAGCGGTATCCCTTGATCGACGATAGGCGCATTGACCTGCACCACGGATTGTTTGACCGGGATGCCATCATCCTTAAAAACGTCTCCCGTGAAGTAACCCTAAGCTCCAAGAAAAGCGGCAAGGGGGTACGGGTCTCTTTTCCCGACATGCCATACCTGGGTATTTGGCATTGGCCGAAAACCGATGCGCCCTACGTATGCATTGAGCCCTGGTCTTCTCTGCCTTCACGGCAGGATATCGTGGAGGATTTTTACTGTAAAAGCGATATGCTCCGCTTAGCGCCTGCGCATACGTACGAGAATACGTGGTCCGTTACCCTTTTATAGAAGGTTCGTCTGCCACAGAAATGCGTTGTTGAAGAAACAGCAGATAAACAAAAAGCAGTCCGAAATGAGGGACGTTTCGTCCCCTCCGGACTGCTTTTTGTTTGTCTTTAATTATGGGTAGTAGTTTCAGTATGAGTTTTTCTTCCCGAAAAACAGGCTCATGCGTTCACCCGATCCACAAAGCGGAGAAAGGCGCTTCTTCCCTCGGGGGTACACTTATACACCCCTGCGTCCTCCAACACCTTCACGAAGGTTTTTCCGATCTCCTTTTGCAGGATCTCGGCGGTGTTCTCCTCGGTGAATTCATAAGAGGAGGAAAAGCTCTCCAGCCAATCGGCGTGCTTCGACAGCTGCTCATCGGCGCGGGGATCTTTTCCGGAAAGAACGGCTTCCCCCAGAAGCTCCATTTCTTCTTTCAAACGGGCGGGAAGCACGGCCAGACCCATGACCTCGATGAGACCGATGTTTTCCTTCTTAATGTTATGGTATTCCTTGTGGGGATGATAGACCCCCATGGGATGCTCTTGGGTGGTGATGTTATTGCGAAGCACCAGATCCAGCTCGTATTCCTCCCCTTTTCTTCTGCCGATGGGAGTGACGGTGTTATGGGGCTCGCCGTCGGTGTGAGAGAAAATGAAGGCGCTTTCATCGGTATAGGAGCGCCAGGCGGTAAGAATGCGGTCTGCCAATTCCACCAAAGGGGCCTTTTCTTTGGCAGACAGACGGATCACGCTCATGGGCCATTTCACAATGCCAGCCTTGACCCGTTCAAAGCCGCGAAACTGAACGGGAATCTCAACGGGGGCCTTTGCCATGGCAAAGGAATAGTTGCCGCCCTGCATATGATCGTGGCTGAGGATGGAGCCTCCCACGATGGGAAGATCGGCATTGGAGCCGATGAAATAATGGGGGAAGATCTCCACGAAGGAAAGAATCTTTTCAAAAACGGAGCGATCGATCTTCATGGGGGTGTGTTCCCCGCTGAAAGCGATGCAATGCTCGTTATAGTACACGTAAGGAGAATATTGCAAGAACCACTTTCTTCCCGCCAGATCGATGGGAACGGTGCGATGGTTCTGTCGGGCAGGGGAATTCAGGCGGCCCGCGTAACCCTCGTTCTCACAGCAGAGCAGACACTTGGGATAGCCGCTTTGAGGAAGAAGCTTGGCGGCGGCAATGGCCTTGGGATCCTTTTCGGGCTTGGAAAGATTGATGGTAATGTCAATTACACCGTACTCACTGTCGGTCTTCCACTTCACGTCCTTATTCACCCGATAGGTGCGGATATAATCGGTGGCACGGCTGAACGCATAGTAGCGATCCGTGGCCTTTTGAGGGGAACAAGCATAGTTTTCATAAAACTCGCGGATCACTTGAGAAGGAGGAGGAGTGAGAAGACCCATCAGCTTGGTGTCAAAAAGATCACGGTACACGACGGAATTTTCTTTCACGATCCCCTTGTCGCAGGCATAATCCAGCAAAGCGGCGAGAACGGTTTGAAGATCCCCCTCCATTGCGGGACAATCGCTGACGGAATCCAGCTCCAGCGCTTCCAGAATGCGGTTAGTGGCGTACACACGGTCTTCCTTTTGGATCAGCCCGTTTTCAAGGGCGTAATTCACCAGGGCTTTTACAGCAGAATCTATCATTTTTCAACCTCCGAGGAATAACAGCGCAAAAAACGAGCCTGTTACAAATATAGGCTATTGTATCATATTTTTCCTTTCCTTGCAAGACGTGACAATAGGAAAACAAGAAAAGTTTCACAAAAACGGGTGGATTTTTTGCTCTGCCTGTGCTATAATAATCCCACGGGCTATGCCCTATGAGACATGATGCCCCGCCACCGGTGAACGAACAATCCATTCCCACAGGAGATGCTATGTTCCGGCCTCTGCTTTCAGAAAAAAGAACAAAGACTGTTTTCGCACTTGCCCTGCTTGTAACCTTCGTTCTGGCAGGGCTGGGTTTGTTTTGCTTCAACGGGGCTTTTTCTCACTTGGCAAAGCAACGCGTCCCCGTGCCCCTAACCATCCGTGCAACAGACTCAGAGGGCGAGGTTCTCCTCTTCTCCGATGAGGAAAGCATCTTCTCCTCCCTTCCCTCCCGAGCAAAGGAATTGATCTTTACAAATCACGGCTCCCAGGAGATGAACCTGGTGCTCCCTGCCCCTTTTTCTCCCCTTAGTCTCGCTCCGGGCGAGGAAAAGCGCCTTTTGCTTCCCGAAGGGGGTTCGCTTTCCTTCTTTGCAACGGAACAAAACGGATCGGTGACTTATTTTGTTTCCGATGCCGATTCCTTAAAGGCCGCGCTGACTTGCGAGGATAAGGGCTGTGACGTGGTGTTTTTAAATAACATTCGCTGCGAGGAGCCCATTGAATTTTCTCTCCCCTGTCGGATCGATGCGGGCAATTACGCTTTAGAGGGCGGTTTGCAGTTTTCTTCCCAAGAGAAGGGAGAACTGATCCTGCTTTCCCAAAGATCGGGCGCTCTCCTGCTTTACGCCCAAGCGCCCAGGACCAAGATCACCGCTACGGATGGGATTTTCCCCTTCTCCCAAGAGGTGGAAGACTTCTACTTAAAGACAGAAAGCGTGAACGGCAGGGCATTAAATGCCAACCGCTATCCCGTGGACAGCGAAGCAATGCTGGCCGAATTGGCACAGCGCTCCTCCTTTATTAAGGAAAGCGACGCCGTGATCGACCTTCTCCCGGGGATCTCTCTGTCAAGAGATCTGAGCTTTGACGGCGCGTTTTCCCTTCATTTCCAAGACGAACCCGAATTCAACGGATATTCCCTTTTCTTTGCCACCCAGGAGGAAAAAGAGATCGGCATCACGACCCAAGCTCCTCTTGACAGCACGCATCTGAAGATCAACGCCCCTAACGCCCACGTGGTTTGGAACGGCGTTTCATCCCCCGAGATCGAAGTGCTTTGCGAAACGGTGCAGGCTGCTACCATTAACCGAATGGATCCTGCCGACTACCGACTGGGAGGAGATGCCAGGGCACAGATCCTCTCCTTTACGGCGCATCACGAGGACTTTACCCGCCCCATCCGCTACACTCTGGAAGAAAATCTTCTCATCGGCACGATGGATTATCTTGACAACGCCTTTGACCTGGAAAACGCGAGCCTGAAATTTCAATGCGCTGACGGCACGCTGCAACTGGAAACGGCAACGGTTCACGCCGACGGCACCGTGGATCTGACCAGGCGCACCACGGTGATTTTAACCGACAGCCACGGCAGAAAAAGCCGATACGCCGTGAAGACCCAACGGGAATATAAGGATCTGCCGGTGATCGAGATCATGACTGAGGATCGCAAGGCCGTGGAATCCAAGACGGAATACCTCAACGCCACGGTGAGCATTCATTCCAACGGCACGGAATTTGACTCTCTTGATGCCACCCAAGTGCAGATCCGCGGCAGAGGCAACTCCACCTGGAAATGGGAGAAAAAGCCTTATAAGCTGAAATTCAGAGAAGATATTTCCCTCTTTGGCTTGGCGCCCTCCAACGAGTGGACGCTGTTGGCCAACTACGCCGACAAAAGTTTGATGAGAAACCGCCTGGCCTATGAAATGTCTAAGCTTTTGCGCTTTGATTACAGCCCCACCCAGTACTGTGCAGACGTTTTTCTCAACGGAGAATACCAAGGGGTCTACACCTTCGGAGAGCACCTGGAGGCCGCCGAGGGGAGAATTTCGCTGGATCAGAGCTTTACCCCCGAGAAAACGGGATATCTCATCGAGATCGGCGGTGTAAACGCACAGATCCACAAAAAGGGCGTGGACTACTTCCACGCGGGGACCCTTCGCTTTGCCCTGGTGAAATCTCCCGGACAGGGAGAGCTTTCCTCCTCCCAGTTTGATTACATCAGTTCCTATCTCATTGCCGCGGACGAGGCCGTAACAAGCGGCGGGAATTGGCGGGACTATCTGGACGAGGAGACTCTGATTGACTGGATCCTGCTGATGGAGCTTACCAACAACACGGATTGCGCCTACCGAAGAAGCTGTTATTACGTGAAAAACGCCGATACCAAGCTGATGATGGGCCCCGTTTGGGACTTTGACCTGGCCTTCGGCAATTTCAATCGGGATGCGCGCAACTATGACCGGTGGGCCACCACCACGGACGACGACTACGTGGGCGTGACCTGGACGGCGCACCTGTTGCAGGATCGGGCTTTCATTAACGCGCTGTTTCAACGGTGGAACGAGATCCGTGACCCTCTTTTGGCAAGAGCCGCGGAGGTCATTGAAGAAACGGGAGCACAGCTTGCCCCTTCCGCAGAGGAAAATTTCAAGCATTGGGACGTGCTGGATATCCGCACGGAGATGCAACGTTCGGACGTGACAAACTACGACACCCACCAAGAGCAGTTAGACTATCTCTCCCGCTTTCTCTCCCGACGCGCCGCCTGGCTGGATAAGGAGCTGACCCGCCTTCATGAGGGCGGAACCTACGAGATCCCCGTGATCGAAGAAGAAAAATAAAAGATCCCCGCCCCGAGACTCCGAAGAACGGATGCCTCCCGGGCGGGGAGTTTCTTTTATGAAGCAGAGCTTGCCTTTTTGGCGGTTCTCTTTTTGGGTGCGGGAATGGCTTTTTCTCCTTTAAGCACCAAAACGGGCTTTCCCGTTTTCAGCACGGCTTCGGGAGTGATGATGATCTTTTCCACGTCGTCACGGTCGGGAAGCTCGTACATATACTCCAACATAAAGGACTCCATAATGGAGCGAAGTCCTCTGGCGCCTGTTTTTCGCTCAATGGCAAGCTTGGCAATCTGAGAAAAGGCCTCTTCCCCGATCTCCAGGGTGATTCCGTCCAAAGAAAACAGACGGCTGTACTGACGGTAGAGAGAGTTTTTGGGCTCCTTGAGGATGCGGATGAAGCTTTTTTCATCCAGATCGTCCAGGGCAACGATCACAGGGATCCTTCCCACCAACTCGGGGATGATTCCGTATTTCACCAAATCGTGAGCCAGGACATTCTTTAACACCCCGTCCTTGTTCCCTTCCTTTTCGGAAGAACCGAAGCCGATGTTCCGATCTCCCTGGCGCTTTTGGATCAGCTCCTTGATGCCGTCGAAGGCGCCGCCGCAGATGAAGAGAATGTTGGAGGTGTTGATCTGAATGAACTCCTGGTTGGGGTGCTTTCTGCCGCCCTGGGGGGGCACGTTTGCCACGGTGCCCTCAAAGATCTTTAAGAGCGCTTGCTGAACTCCCTCCCCCGAAACGTCCCGTGTGATGGAGCGATTCTCGCTTTTGCGGGAGATTTTATCGATCTCATCCAGGTAGATAATGCCTCTCTCGGCAAGCTCAACGTCATAATCCGCCGCCTGGATCAGGCGCAGAAGAATGTTCTCCACGTCCTCGCCCACGTATCCCGCTTCGGTGAGGGTGGTGGCGTGGGCAATGGC
>JAZNGI010000075.1:0-1827 GCA_045576375.1 Eubacteriales bacterium | reverse complement strand
AGATTGGGCATTTCCAGGATCTCGTCGATCTTGGAGAAGCTCATTCTTTCGTTGTTGCCAAGCTTGTGAGGTTTTACCATGGAATCAAAACACTCCGTTTCTTCAGATTTTATATGTCGCTGTTTTTTCCGCCGGGTTCCTTCCCCGCTGAGCCGTTATAATTTACACTTTGTTCACAATAAATTAAACTCTCAACCGGGTGTCCGTTTACACTTTGTTAATTTTTGAAGAAAGTTTTAACAAAGTTTTTACATCCCATCCCCGCAAAAGGGCATAGTCTGCGATTATAATAGTTCTAGTATTGTACCACACGGATCCCGTTCTGTCAAGGGGTATTTCAAGTTTTTTCCTTTTGGCTTAGAATCCCTCCCGTCTGCGCACATAAAAAGGCGCACTCCGCAAGGAAGTGCGCCTCAACTAAGTTTGTCCTAAAGGGCAAGTGAAGGTATCTTCGATCGTGAAGTTCGGCCTACGGCAAAGTTGGCAAACTTAACTTCACTTGGTCTGCAAGACCATGCTTCACCGTGAGCATAGCAACAGCTTTACTCAAAAGCCGAAAAAGCTTGCTCTGTATTCTTTCTCGTCGGAAAACCGTGGCCGCTCTCTGCTTTAGCGCCACAAATCCTTCAGGCGCTTGGTCAACTGAGCAGCATCCATATCCTGAATCTTCTCCACCAGTTCGATCTCCATGTCCCTTGCCCGCTGGCGCAAGTACTGACCCCCGTCGGTATCCTCGGGAATGGAGGTGGCAACCAACACCCTCTTGGCATACTTCCCGCCGAAACGGCGGGCCACGGCATCCAGCTTATACAGCTCGCCGGAAGTCACCGCACCGTTTTTGCAGGAGATGAACACGGGCACCGTGCCGTGAAGGAGCAACACGTCGATCTCGTTTTCCGTGTCGTAGATCCCCTCCCGCTTCTCGTTGTGGATCACTCCGTCCCAGTCGATCACCACGCCGTTGAGCGCATCGTTGTAAATCGGCTTGCCCTCTTCGTCCCGCAAGCCCACGGCGGTGAGATAGATCTTCATTTCCAACGCCAGTCCCGCCTTGGTGAGAAGCCTTTTCACCTGGAGATCCTTGTAGGAAAGCATCAGCTCCGAGGAGCTTTCCCTGCACGCAGTGAGGAGCTTCCCTTTGCGCAGAGGCTCCGTGAGCCCCTCCGACAGCAGATATTTCCCGCCCCGCCGACTGAGCCATTGCTCCGTTTTCTCAATGCTTGCCACGGTGGTGAGTCCGTCCTCGCTGACTCTGCCCACCGCCTCCGCCGCCTCAAACACGGCGATCTGAGCGTTATAAAACCGCACGTTGCCGCGGCACACCGACCAAACGATCTCCGCGTCGGATCGGAACGCGTCGCTCAGCTCCCAGCGATAGGTTTTGTCCTCTCTCACCCCGCCGTAGATCACCTCGCCCCCGTAGATTCGCACGTTTTCCTCCACGCTGAGGGCAGGCGTTTGAAAAAACACCGTCACGCCGTCCTTGTCGCAATCGTACACCGCGTTGTTTTGCAGATTGATCTTGTGGATCTGAATGTTCTTTTCGGGATTTCTTGCATACACCACGCCCAGCGCCAAATTGAACATTTCCTCCCCGCCCGTGATGTCGAACACGCAGTCCTCGTAGCTGTCCACGATCTCCTGGATCATTCTCACGGCGCAGTCCAGATTGCTTCGGGGCACGGACTTGCAAATAAATTCAATGTTCTGCCCCCTGGCCGCAAACACCTTGCGGTAGTTTTCCGCGTGCTCCTTCATTTCGCGGGCGCTGTGCCCCAGATAGATCACCCGCTCCGGCGCAAAGGTCAGACAGGTGCAAACGTTTTC
>JAZNGI010000074.1:0-5807 GCA_045576375.1 Eubacteriales bacterium | reverse complement strand
TGATTCCTGCCTTCATCGCCGCCTTGCAGGCCATGGAGTACATCATTTTGTCCAAGGCATTTTCCTTTTTTGCCGCCAGCCTTCCGCCTTCTGCAAGATCCGCGGCGGTTTTTTCAAAGATCTCTGCAATTTCCTTGTTGGACAGACGGGAAAGACAAAGGGGAACGCCGCGCAATGCAAATTCGCTGGGGCCGAAGCTTTCCACGAGAAATCCGCCGGTTTCAAAGGAGGATAAATGCTCCTCCACCACAGCCGCTTCACGGGAGGAAAGAGAAACGGTAATGGGTTCAATGAGCATTTGAATGGAATTGTCCTTATGATCTGCCTTGATCTTTTCGTAGAGGATCCGTTCGTGGGCGGCGTGTTTGTCAATAAAGAACAGATTGTCCTGATGCTCGTAAATAATAAAGGCCTCAAAAGCGATCCCGAGAATTTTTCCGTCTGAGCCAAAAGGAGCTCGGATCTTGATTTCACCTTTTTCTTCTAAAATCGGAACTGCCTCTGCGGCAGAGGGCTTCAGGTCCTCTTGCTGAAGAGGGGAGGCAAAGGATGTTGCAAAAAAGCGTTTCTCCTCCGATTTTGACGGGGAGTTGACGGACTCCCTTGCCAAGGCGGGAGGCTCTGCTTTAGAAAACTCTTCCAACAGTTTTTCTTCCTTTGCAGTCAGGTCGCCTTGTTCTTTTCTTCTTTCCAGCTCTTGCATGGTGGGAGAAGAAACACTGACCGAGGAGGAAACGGGGCGATAGGGAGGGATCTTGGGCATCGCCATCTGAAATTCCACCTGGCGGGTTTTCACCTCTTCCCGCCGCACAAACTTCTCAACGGTTTCCGAGGGGAGTGCGCTTTCGTATACCAAGAGAGACTTTTCTGCTTTCAGCGCGTTTTTCACGGCAAAATACACCGCGTTATACACCGTTCTCTCGTCGGAGAAGCGAACTTCCAGCTTGGCAGGGTGAACGTTCACGTCAACCTTGGAACAGTCAATTTCCAAATGGATCACGCATCCCGGGAAACGGTCGGTCTTCATGTAGCTTTTGTATGCATCTTCCAGGGCAAAAAGCATCGTTTTGCTCTTCACGAACCGCCGATTGATGTAGAAACTCTGAGAGCTTCGGTTGGATCGGGAGGCATCGGGGCGGGTAATAAATCCGCTGACGGTGATCCCTTGCTCACCGGTTCCTTTCACCTCGGTCAGAGAGGAGGCAAACTCCCGTCCGTAAACGCAATAAATGGCATTTTTTAAATCGGAGTCGCCCGTGGTTTGAAGCTTGGTTTCCCCATTGGAAATGAAGGTAAAGGCAATATCCGGCCGGGAAACCGCGATCCTTTGCACGTATTGAAGTACCGCCGCCGCTTCCGTGGCATCCCGTTTTAAAAATTTTTGTCTGGCAGGCTGATTCTTAAACAGATCCGCAACGATAACCGTCGTCCCGTCGGGGCAGCCGTAATCGTCGTAAAAAATCACTTCGTCGCCTTCAATTTCAAACTTCGTTCCTATGGGAGATTCTTTTTGCTTGGTGATCACCGCAAAGCGGCTCACGGAAGAAATGGCCGCCAAGGCCTCTCCGCGAAATCCCAATGTGGAAATGGCAAACAGATCCTCCGGCGAGTGCAGTTTGCTTGTTGCGTGGCGCTTGACACACAGAGCTGCGTCTTCTCTGCTCATTCCGCAACCGTTATCCGTAATGCGAATGAGGGTGTTTCCGCCGTTTTTAATTTCCGCAACGATTCGTGTGGCACCGGAATCTATTGCATTTTCCAGCAATTCCTTCACCACGGAGGCGGGGCGGTCAACAACCTCGCCCGCGGCGATCAGATTGGCCGTTTGTGCATCAAGCACGTTGATGACAGACATTCAGCCCCCTCCTTTTTTCTATCAGATGTTTTTCGCCTTTTTTACCAGTTCGTAAAGCGTTCCCAAAGCCTCAATGGGTGTGAGAGTATCGGGGTTCAAACGCTTCAACTCCTCAACCAGTTCTTCCTTGGAACGGTCAAACACGGTGATCTCGTCTGCCTCGGGCAAGGAGAATGACGGTGTTGCGGCAGGGGAGACTTGCTCCAGCTCCTGCAAAATAATCCGAGCCCGTTTGATAACTTCGGCGGGAACGCCCGCCAGTCTTGCAACCTCAACGCCGTAGCTTTGATCCGCCGAGCCGGGAACGATCTTTCGCAGAAAGATCACTTCTTCCCCCCGTTTTTTGGTGGCAATGTTGTAATTCTTCACACCTTCCACCGTGTTTTCAAGTTCACTCAGCTCGTGATAGTGGGTGGCAAACAAGGTGCGGGCGGAGATATTCTTTCCCGCGGTGTATTCCACCACCGCGCGGGCAATGCTCATACCGTCGTAGGTGGAGGTGCCCCGCCCGATCTCATCGTAAAGAATGAGGCTTTTCTTCGTGGCGTTCTTTAATATGTAGGCCACTTCGTTCATTTCCAGCATAAAAGTGGATTGTCCCGTGGTCAGATCGTCGCTGGCGCCCACGCGGGTAAAGATCTTATCCACAATTCCCACTCTTGCGCTTCTGGCGGGAACAAAGCTTCCCATTTGAGCCATCAAGGTGATGAGTGCAACTTGGCGCATATAAGTGGATTTACCCGCCATATTGGGCCCTGTGATCACCGCCATGCGGTTGTGCTTCGTGTCTAAATACACGTCGTTGGGAACAAAAAACGAATCAGACAAGCGTTCTGCAACGGGGTGACGGCTGTCCTTCAAGTCCAGCACGTCGGAGTCATCCACCTCGGGGCAAACGTAGGCGTTTTTCAACGCCACTTCCGCCAGGGAAGCGTACACATCCAGGCGTGCGATCATTTCGCTGGCGTAGTGCAACACAGGGGCACAGGAAACGATGGCGGCAACGATTTGATCAAACAGTTGGTTTTCAATAACGATGATCCGATCCTTCGCTCCGAGAATGCGCGCCTCCAGCTCTTTCAGCTCTTCGGTGATGAATCTTTCGCAGTTGGTGAGAGTTTGCTTTCGAATGTATCGCTCGGGCACCATCTCCAAAAACGATTTGGTAACCTCGATGTAATACCCGAATACCCTGTTGTAGGAAACCTTTAGATTTTTAATTCCCGTCAGTTCCCGCTCCGTGTTCTCGATGGTTGCAAGATATTTGTGCGTCTCGGTGAGAATCTTGCGAAGTTCGTCCACTTCCGGATGAAAACCCGTGCGGATCATTCCGCCTTCTCGGGTTGTGGCGGGGGCGTCGGGGTCGATGGAAACCTCGATCTGCTCTGCGATGTCGCACAAAACCTTGCCGTTGTTCCCGCTCAGCGCTTTATTAATTTTCTTCAACTCTTCCGAGGAGCTTTCGCCAACGAGAGAAGCAAGGGCAGGGAGGGCGCTGAGGGTTTTTTCCAGGGCGAGAAGATCTCTGGGAGAGGCTTTGGCATAGGTGAGCTTTGATAAGATCCTCTCAATGTCCTGAAGGTCCGAAAGGACATCCCGCAAGCTATCCTTCAACATCACGTTGTTGTAGATCTCCGAGACAGCGCTTTGGCGCTCCTGGATCTCTCTGCAGTTGGTCAAAGGCTGTTCGATGAATCTTCTCATCATTCGTGTTCCCGCCGAGGTCTTGGTCTTATCAAGCACCCAGAAAAGAGACCCTCTCTTTTCTCTCTGTCTCATCGTTTCGCAGAGCTCGAGGTTTCTTCGGGAGGAAGCATCAATGGAAAGAAAGGCTTCTTTTTTATAAACGTCCAAGCAGGTGATTCCCGTCAAAGCGGTTTTTTGGGTGGTTTCCAGGTAGCGCAAAATCGCGCCTACAGCACTCAGACACACAAACCTCTGTTCGTCGTTGTCCATCTCTCCCATCTGGGTAAAATGTTTTTTTGTATATTCGGGATCAAAGTCAAAGATGGAGGGAATGTTGTCGTTGATACTGCATCGGCTCGTTCTGGCAATGATATCAACAAGAAGCGAAACGTCCTCCTTGGGCAGGTTTAACAGAAGCTCGCTGGGGGAGTAGGAAGACAGTTCATTGTTAATTTTCTGAATCAGCAGATTAGGGGAAGAGTCGCAAACGTGAGTCACGTGCACGGTGTTCTCGGAAATGTCACAGAAGGCGCAAGCCGCCATATCTCCCTTGATAAAGAGGGCAGCAAGATAATTGTTCTTTTCATCATTGGCTAAATTCTGCCCCACCGCAGTGCCCGGGGTAATGATCTTCACCACGTCTCTTTTCACTATGCCGGTGGCTTGGGAAGGATCCTCCAGTTGCTCGCAAATGGCAACCTTATATCCCTTTTCCACCAGGCGGGTGATATATTGATCCACGCTGTGATAGGGAATTCCGCACATGGGGGCCCGTTCCTTTTCGCCGCAATCTCGTCCCGTAAGCACAAGATCCAGCTCTTTGGAGGCCAGCTTGGCGTCGTCGAAAAACATTTCGTAAAAATCACCCAGCCGATAAAACAGCAAATGATCCGAGTATTGCTGTTTGGTCTGGAGATATTGGGTCATCATCGGTGTCATTTCATTTTCTCCTTCTCACAGGATGGGAGTAATTCGCCGAAAAGCATGATCGGCATGGCGCGAACGATCTTCAGAGTAACAAATTTTCCCTCAAGATCCTCCCGGGTTTCGTTTTTAAAGTGAATCAGCTTTCCGGAAAGGCTTCGCGCGGAAAGCGTTTGAGGATCAGACTTGCTTGGCCCTTCGCACAGGGCCTTGACCTCCCGTCCCACGTAAGCTTCGTTCTTTTCCAGGCAAATTTCCTGTTGCAGATCAAGCAAACGCTTCATTCTTTCTTTTTTTATCCTGTCATCGATCTGATCGGGCATTGCGGCGGCGGGAGTGTTGTTTCTGGGAGAATACACAAAAGAAAATACATTGTCAAACCGAATGGTTTCCATGGCCGACAGAGTGTCGGAAAACTCTTCCTCCGTCTCTCCGGGAAATCCCACGATAATATCAGAGGTAAGGGCAATTCCGGGAACCGCGTTTCGGATCTGTTGAGCCAGAGAAATAAAAGTTTCCCTTGTGTATTTTCTGTTCATTACCTTCAACACACGATCGTTGCCCGATTGTAAAGGCAGGTGAAAATGCGGCGCGCATTTTTGGCATTGGGCAAGGGTGCGGATCAGCTCCGGGGATGCATCCTTGGGGTGAGAGGTCATAAAACGGATAATAAAATCCTCCTCTATGGCGTTGATCTCCCGAAGAAGCAGGGAGAACCCGTCCTGAAGGCCGAGATCCTTTCCGTAACTGTTCACGTTTTGTCCCAATAATGTAATTTCCTTGCACCCGGAAGCCACAAGCGAGCGAACTTCAAGAAGAATGCTTTCCATGTTTCTGCTGCGCTCCCGTCCGCGAACGTAGGGAACCACGCAGTAACTGCAAAAATTATTGCACCCGCTCATAATAGACACGTATGCCTTATAGGAATATTTTCTTTTCACGGGAAGTCCTTCGCATACAGTGCCGGGGTTTTCCTCGTAGGAATCCACCTTCAACTGCCGCTTCTTTTGCGCAAAAGCACGGCGGATGATTCCTTCCGCTTGCTCAAACATATTCGTCCCGAACACAAAATCAACGTAGGGATATTTGTGTTTAATATCCTCTGCTCTTCGCTCTTGCTGAACCATACAACCGCAAACACCGATACGAAGGGAGGGATTTTTTGCCTTCAGATGCTTAAAGCGCCCGGTGTTGGAAAGGGCTTTGAGCTCCGCGTGTTCTCTGATGGCGCAGGTGTTAATGATAATCAGATCCGCCGCTTCGGCATTTTCCGTCTGAGAAAAACCGATGTTCCGGGCAATTCCCGCGATCCGTTCGCTGTCGGCTTCGTTTTGCTGACAGC
>JAZNGI010000073.1:0-7193 GCA_045576375.1 Eubacteriales bacterium | reverse complement strand
CATTTTCTTCAGTCTGGAAAGAACGAAGGGCGTAAGAGATACTCTCAACCCGTCCAGACGGAAGGTCTTCTTTTCCTTTTCAAAATAGAACACCACTTCGGCATCTCCCTCAAAAATGGAGAGAAGGGAAAGTGCTCTTTGGGATATTGTATCCTCTTTGGAGGAAAAGCGCAAGTATAATTTTGATTTTTTAACAATAATTTCACTATTGTCTTTTTCCAGTTGGGGCTCTGCTGTGTCCGGCTTGGGAGGGGAAACGTATTTATCGTCGGGAAGAGGAAGCTCCACGGCGTGAACGATCAGCTTCACTTCATCGTCCTTTATGTTCACCTCGCCTCGCATCAACAGGGGGGTATTCTCCAACAGCAGGTCGGCGTGCTTTTCGTAGGAGCCGGGGAAGAACACCGTTTCCAAAGAAGAAAAGGCATCCTCCAAAGTGGCAAAGCACATATATTGCCCGTTTTTGGTTTTCTTTCCCTGCTTTGCGCAAAGCTGGCCCAGCACCCACACGCTCTCCTTTTTCTCCCCGAGACGGCGGATATTTTCGTCCTCGGCGCGCAGGTCCCTCAAGGGGATCACTCCTCGGTCGGCGCTGATCTTTGAAAACTTGGACAAGGGATCTCCCGATAAATACAATCCGCAAATATCCTTTTCCAGATATAAAAGCCGATCAAAGGGGTATTCGGGGATATCGGGATACTCCAGAACGAACAGAGGCTCGGCAATCGAGGCCGTTCCCATGGAGAACAGATCCATTTGCCCCGCAACGTTTTTATTGGACATGGAGCTTGCCGCGCTGAAGGCCCGCTCGCTCACCGCGGCAAGGCGGCTTCGGAAAATGCCAAAGCTGTCAAAGGCGCCGCCGTGGATGAGACTGTCAATCACTTTTTTTGTAAGTCCCCGGGTCCTCATTCGCGAAACGAAGTCCTCAAAGGAGAGAAAATCTCCCGAAAGGGTGCGCTCCTTGAGGATCTCCCGGATGAACCCTTCTCCCACGTTCTTCAAAGATAAAAGCCCGAAGCGCAGGCCTTCCGCGCAGAGAGAAAAGCCCACTCTGCTTTTATTGATGTCCGGGCCCAACACCCGAATGTTCATTCTTTGGCATTCGCTGATATAGGAAGCAAATTTTCCGCCTTCCATTTGGGAGGTGAGAATGGAGGCCATGTATTCCTTGGGGTAATGGTGCTTCAGGTAAGCGGTTTGATAGGTGATGAGACTGTAAGCGGTGGCGTGGGACTTGTTAAAGGCGTACTTTGCAAAGTCGGCCATGTCGGCAAAAATCTCCTCCGCCGCTTTTTGATCGATCCCCCGATTCACTGCTCCCTGGCATAGAACGTTGCCCTCGTCGTCCTTTTTTCCGAAGAGGAAGAATTGCTTCTCCGCATCCATCACCGATTGCTTCTTTTTGCTGATGGCGCGTCGAACGATATCCGCCATGCCAAAGGAGTATCCCGCCAGCTTTTGGAAGATCTGCATCACCTGCTCCTGGTAAACGATGCATCCGTTGGTCACGGAGAGGATCTCCTCCAGCTCGGGAGCGGCATAACGAACGGAACGTCGGTTCTTCCTGTTGTTCAGATATTTGGGGATGGAGTCCATGGGACCGGGACGGTATAAGGCGATGGCGGCGGTAATATCCTCCAGGGACTCGGGCTTCATCGTCATCATCAGATTCTTCATTCCGCCGGACTCAATTTGGAACATTCCCAGGGTGTGGCCTTTGGAAATGGCAGAAAACACGTCCGGATCGTTTTCGGGGATCTTTTCCAGGGAAAACCCGGGTTCCTTCTCCCGAATCAGCTCCACCGCGTCCCGAAGAATGGTGAGATATCTCAGGCCGAGAAAATCGAATTTCAAAAGTCCGATGTCTGCCACCGTGGTCATGGGAAATTGGGTCACCACACTGCCCGTATTCAGAGCCAAAGGAAGGTATTCCTCCACGGGCTCGTCGGTGATCACGATCCCCGCGGCGTGAACGGAGGCGTGGCGGGGCATTCCCTCCAGAGTCATTCCGATATCTACGGTCTTTCTCAGCTCGGGGTCGGAATCGTAAAGCTGTTTGAACTTGGGGACGGAGTCAAAGCATTCCCTAAGCGTCACGTCCCCCTTGGCGGGAATGGTCTTGGCAAGCTCGTCGATGGCCTGATAAGACTGTCCCAACACCCGTCCCACGTCGCGGATCACCGCCCGTGCCGCCATGGTGTTGAAGGTCACGATCTGACAAACGTGATCCTCCCCGTACTTCTGAGAAACGTAGTCAATGACCTCGTGGCGCCTTTCGTAGCAAAAGTCAATGTCAAAGTCGGGCATACTCACCCTTTGAGGGTTGAGAAAACGCTCGAAAAGCAGGCTGTAGCGAATAGGATCCACGGCCGTGATCCCCAGGCAGTAAGCGGCCAGGCTTCCCGCGCCGCTTCCTCTTCCGGGACCCACGTAGATCCCCTTGTTTTTTGCGAAATTTACAAAGTCCCACACGATAAGGAAATAGTCGCAAAAGCCCATGGATTCGATCACGCCCAGCTCGTATTCCAGGCGCTCTCGGTAAGCCTGCTGATTATCGTTTACAGGTTCGTCCTTTCGGATCAGGCGACTCAAGCCTTCCTCGGCTTTTTTTCGCAAATAGCTTTTGCAATCCTCTCCGGGGGGAGGGGTGAACTTGGGCAGGTGCATTTGGGAAAAGTCGAAGGAAAAGTCGCAGGCTTCGGCAATCTTCACCGTGTTTTCCAACGCTTCGGGAACGTCGGCAAACAGAGCCTCCATCTCCTGGGTGCTTTTCATGTAGAACTCGTCGGTCTCAAAGCCCAGGGGGCTTCCGTCGGCAAGGAGAGAGTTGGTTTGGATGCACATCAAAACCGCTTGGCTTTGGGCGTCCTTCTTGTTAAGATAGTGTACGTCGTTGGTGGCAACCAGGGGGAGGGAGAGCTTCTTTGCCATTTCTTTGAGAACGGCGTTTACCTTGATCTGATCGGGGTAGCCGTGATCCTGGAGCTCCAGATAGAAGTTGTCTTTTCCGAACAGGTGGGCAAGCTCCAAGGCGTATTCCTCCGCGGCCGAAACGTTTTGGTCAAGAATCAGACGGGGGATCTTTCCCGCAAGACAGGCGGAAAGGCAGATCAAGCCTTCGTGGTGCTTTTTCAGCAGAGAAAGGCTGATCCTCGGTTTGAAATAGAAGCCTTCGGTGAAGGAGCGGGAAACCAATTTGCAAAGGTTTTTGTATCCGGTTTCGTTTTTGCAAAGCAGGACCAGGTGATGGTAGTTCTTGTCGAAGGTGTAATCCTTATCGTCCATTTCCCGTTCACACACGTACATTTCACAGCCGATGATGGGATGGATCCCCTTGGCTTTGGCGGCCTTAAAGAAATCCACCGCACCGTACATCACGCCGTGATCGGTGATCGCCACCGCTTTTTGTCCCATTTCCAGAGCGCGGTCAAAAAGCCTGTCGATCCTGCAGGCGCCGTCCAAAAGAGAGTATTCCGTGTGAAGATGCAAATGCACAAAATCCTTCAATCTTCGTTTCCTTCCTCTTTGTGTAAAAATATCCACGATCATTATAACATATTTTTTTCGGGAAAACAACTTGTTTTTTCTTTGGAATTGTTTTTTTTATGTTCATAATTTATTGATGATATATTTTTGAAATTGCTGTATAATATTTTGTATCATTGGATCGGAGGCGTTATGTTCGGTTATGTAAAACCCCTAAAAGGGGAACTTCTTGTGAAGCACTATGAGTTTTATCGCGGGTTGTATTGCGGTCTTTGCGACGAGATCCGCAAAAAAGTCTCTCCCGCTCTTTCTCTTGCCCTGAGCTATGATTTCGTTTTTCTTGCCTTGGTTCGGGCCTTGGCTCTGGACCAGGAGTTTTCCGCGGAGGGAAAGCGCTGTGCCGTCCATCCTCTGAAAAAACGGCCCCACGTTAAAAGCTGTCCTCCCTTGGAATTCAGCGCTTGGGCCGCTCTTCTTCTGACCTATGAAAACGTGAAGGACGATCTGAAGGATCCCGACACCTCCCTTTTTAAACGCCTTTGTTTTTATCCCTACGGCGCGATTCTGGGGCACGACAGAAAAAAACTTTTAAAAAAGCATCCCGAGCTCAAAGCTCTGGCTGACGGGATAGGCAATGTGCTTTCCCAAATGAGTGCATTGGAAAAAGATCTTTGCGATGACGCGGATTCCTTTTGCCGACTTTTCGGAGAACTCATGGCCGCGCTGACCTCCTTTGGCCTTGAGGGAAACGAAAAAGCCATCTGCCGCGAGATCGGTGATTTCACGGGCCGCTTGATCTATTTGGCCGATGCCTGTGACGATCTGGAAAAGGATGAAAAATCGGGCGCCTTCAACCCCTTGCTCCTGCGCTATCAAAGCGCCCGACAGGCGAGAGCCCATTATATGGATCTCGATCTTGTCTTCAGTCTCTACGCTTCCCGCCTTGATGCGGCGCTGGGACTGTTTGCCACCGAAAAGGAATACAAGGAAATTGCTAAAAATATTACGTCCCGCGGCATCG
Organism: Eubacteriales bacterium; assembly: GCA_045576375.1. Classification (GTDB taxonomy): domain Bacteria; phylum Bacillota; class Clostridia; order Oscillospirales; family SIG627; genus SIG685. The sequence continues at coordinate 2,683 of JAZNGI010000073.1, read as the reverse complement.
GAGCCCTTTCCCGAAGCGTTCTGAAGCCGCCGTCTCAAAAGACTTTGTGATTCATTCGCTTTTTTCAGAAAGGAGTAGCGGATTTTCCGCGCAACGTTATGACGGATCCCTATAAGGTTCTGGGAGTGTCTGCTGACGCTTCCGACGAAGAAATCAAAAAGGTATACAGAGAGCTTGCCAAAAAGTATCATCCCGATAACTATCACGATAATCCCTTGGGAGAATTGGCAAACGAGAAGATGAAGCAGATCAACGAGGCATACGATCAGATTCAGAAGCTCCGTGCCTCGGGCTCTTCTTATTCGGGAGGTTCCTATGCTTCCGGTGCCTCATCCTCCCAACGCCCCGATCTGAAAAAGATCCGTGAGCTGATCGCTTCGGGGAATTATGCGGAGGCGGCCATCGTATGCGATTCCGTGAGTCAGCAAATGAGAAACGCCGAGTGGCACTATCTCAAATCCTTGATCTATCTCAGGCAGGGAAGCTACAACAATGCGGTGTCCATGCTTCGCATTGCTCTTCAGATGGATCCCACCAATCCCGAGTATGCCCGTCTTTATAACACTCTGATCCATAATCAGAACCGCTACGGAGGCTTTTCTCCCGATAACAGCGGAAACTACGGGTGTTCCATGTGCGATATGTGCTCGGGTCTGATGTGCGCCGACTGCCTGTGCGAGTGTTGCGGCGGCGATCTGATCTCCTGCTGTTGATCCGGAGGAGGGTTCTTTTGAAACAGTCGAAAAAAATTGCCTTCGGCGCTATCTTCACCGCTCTTGCAACGCTTCTTCTTTGTGCGGGCAACCTCTTGGAAACTCTCGACGCCAGCCTGGCGGTGATCGCAAGCCTTGTGACCTGTGTGGCTCTCATTGAGTTTCAAAGCGGCTTGGCTCTTCTCGTTTGGGCGGCGGCCTCCGTTCTCTCTCTGGTTCTTTTTCCTCTGAATTCGGCCTCCTGGCTGTTTTGCGTGTTTCTTGGGTGGTATCCCGTTTTTAAACGCCGCGTCGAGCAAATCCCCTTCGTTTTTTCCTGGTGCGTCAAGCTCAGCGCGTTTAACGTCAGTGCGTTTGTCTATTGGGTGATCTTCACCAAGGTGCTGGATCTTCCTTTTGAGGAAACGGGGCTTTTGCTTCTTGGCGTATGGTTGGGTGCCAACGTGGTTTTTGTTCTTTACGATATGGTAATGACCCGTATGATCACTCTTTATATTTTTCGCTGGCGAAAACTCCTCGGTTTTCGGGATTGAGAGGTTGCAATGATCTTTTTAAAAACCAACACCTTTTCTCCCGCTTTGAATCTTGCCTGTGAGGAGTATTATTTCAAAGAGAGCCGTGACGACGTTTTTATGCTTTGGCGCAACGATCCCGTGGTGGTCATCGGAAAGAATCAGAATATCTACGACGAAGTGGATCTTGACTACGCACGGGAAAAAGAGATCTCTCTGATCCGCCGAATCACCGGCGGGGGAGCGGTGTATCATGACCGCGGGAATCTTAATTACACCTTCATCACCTCCCGTGAGAAGGCACGGTCTTTGGATTTTGAATATTTTACCCGTCCCATCCTTGCCGCTCTTTCCTCCCTGGGGCTGAACGCCGCCCTTTCCGGCCGAAACGATCTTCTTTTGGGGGAGGAAAAGTTTTCCGGTAACGCGCAGCACGCCGATGCCGCCCGCGTCCTCCATCACGGCACCTTGCTTTTCTCTTCCGATCTGAGCGTCCTTTCTTCCGTTCTCAAGCCGGCCCCCGAAAAGCTTCGAACAAAAAAAATCTCCTCGGTGAGAAGCAGAGTCACCAATCTTTGTGAGCACCTGCCCGAGGGAAAGCGAGATCTTTCTTCCTTCATTCAAGCCCTGGAATCGTTTGTTTGCGGCTATTTTTCCTGTGAATGCGAAAACGCCGACCTGGTGGCGGTGCTGAACTCTCCTTATTATGAAAAATACACGAAAGAATCCTGGATCTTCGGCAGAAGGAAGGATTACGCTTTTAAGAAAAGCGCCCGCTATCCCTTTGGTACTCTCGTGGCTTGCTTTGATGTTCATGAGGGCAAGATTAGCTCCTTGGCTTTTGAGGGAGATTTCTTCTCTCTGCAGGATGTGACAGCCTTGGAGGAGGGGCTAATAAACACCCCCTTGGCTCTTTCCCCCTTGAAGCAGCGCCTGCGGGAGCTTGCCATCGAGGAATTTTTTCCGGCAATCTCCGAAGAGGATCTGGCTCTTCACCTTCTTTCCTAAAATGAAAAAACAGCCGTTTTTCGGCTGTTTTTTGTGTTATACTGCTTTATCCCTTAAGCTTTGCCTTGGCCACCCAAAGGCTGGGCTTGCGGTCGGCAACTCCTGTGAGGATCACGCTCACGATCTCTCCTGCTTTCAGCTCGGGAGAGGGGGCAAACGTGGTGTAAATGAAATTCTCGGTGTAACCGTAAGCACGGTTTCCCGTAACCTTCTCCACCAGTACCTTCATTTCCCTGCCCTTGAAATCCACGATCGTTTCCCGGGCAATTTTGCTTCCCAGGGAAAGAAGCTTGGCGCAACGGTCTTTTCTTTGGTGAACGGGAATTGGATTTCGCATCTCGGCCGCAGGTGTCCCGGGCCGTTCGGAATAGGGGAAAACGTGGGAATGAAGAAGCATTCCCTTTTCTATCACTTGAGCGCTGTCCTCCAGATCTGCTTCCAATTCCCCGG
>JAZNGI010000072.1:0-2384 GCA_045576375.1 Eubacteriales bacterium | reverse complement strand
CCCTTGAACGCATCGCATTTGTTGATAAGAAGGATCACGGGCTGGCCCGAAACTCGAAAGCGCTCCAGCATCTGTTTTTCTGCGGGATGGATCTCCTCCTCCGGCTCCACCACGAAGAGAATGCAATCCACATCGGTTACGGCGGTGGAGATCTCCTTGATCATCCGATCGCCCAATTTGGTTTTGGGAATGTGCATTCCGGGCGTGTCGCAAAACACGTACTGCACGTTTTTCTTGGTGAGAATTCCCGTGATGCGGTTACGGGTGGTCTGAGGCTTTTTGGAAACGGCGGCGATCTTTTCGCCCATGATGGCGTTGAGCAGGGTGCTTTTGCCCACGTTGGGTCTGCCCACGATGGCAACAAAGCCGGTTTTGGGATTCATGGCTTCCTTCATTTTTCTTCTTCCTTTTCTATGCATCGATAAATTTCGTCTTGACGGGCAAAATGAAGCTTGCGCTCCTCTTCCTTGATATGATCGTAGCCCAAAAGATGCAAAACGGAGTGAACGGTCATATACACGCATTCCTCTTCAAAGCTGTGAGAAAACTCGGGCGCCTGATCGCGGATCACGGAGGCGCAGAGGATCACGTCGCCCAGAAGCACTTCTCCGCCGCGGGAAAAATCCCTGTCGGCATCGGTGATGCTCCCGATATCTTCAATCACGGGAAAGCTGAGAACGTCGGTAGGAGCGTCCTTCCCCCGATATTCACCGTTGAGCCTTTGGATCTCCCGGGCATCCACCACGCTGATGAACACCTGAGCGGGATAGGGAAACTCCTCCAGCTCCAAGGTTTTTTTGACGGCCCGTTTTAACCTCGCCCGCAATGCGGGGGGAAAAGCAACGTCCTTCTGAGGGGAGGTGATGCTGATGCTGTGCTTCATTTTTTCTCTTCCTTTGCTTTATCGTAAGCTTCCACGATCTTTGCCACGATCCCGTTGCGAACCACATCCCGGGAGCTGAGAGGGTACACACAGATTCCTTCAATATCCTTCACGATGCCCAAAGCGTGCTTCAAGCCGCAATTTTGCCCCGAAGGAAGGTCGATCTGAGAAAGATCGCCGTTGACCACGGCCTTGGAGCGAAACCCCAAGCGGGTGAGAAACATTTTCATTTGCTCCGGCGTGGTGTTTTGTGCTTCATCCAGGATGATAAAGGAATCGTCCAGCGTTCTTCCTCTCATATAAGCCAAGGGTGCCACCTCAATGGCTCCTTTTTCCAGCTGACGGTGAAAGCCCTCGTAGCCCATCAGCTCGTAGAGAGCATCATAAAGAGGGCGCAGATAAGGATCGATCTTGCTTTGGAGATCGCCGGGGAGAAACCCCAGCCGCTCCCCCGCTTCCACCGCGGGACGGGTGATCACGATGCGGGACACCTGCTTGTTGCGCAGGGCCACCGTTGCCATGGCCACGGCCAAAAAGGTTTTTCCCGTTCCCGCAGGGCCGATGCCGAAGGTGACGGTGTTTTCCTCAATGGCGCGGATATATCCCTTCTGTCCCAAAGTCTTGGCCTTCACGGGTCTGCCTTTGGAGGAGATGCAAACGATATCGTCTCCCAGCTTTTCGAGCTGGTCTGCTGCGCCTTCCTTGACCATTGCCACGGCATAGTTCACGTTTTGCTCGGTGACGGTTCCCGAAAGCTCGCTGACCTTTTCCAGGTAGCGGATTACTCTTGCCGCGGCGGCGCAATCCTCCTGGCTTCCGCTGATCTTGATCTCAATGTCCCGATTAATCAGCAAAACGGAAAACTCCCGCTCAATGATCTTCGCATTGGCATCTCTGCTTCCGAAGATATCCGCCACGCGGTCAATATTTTCTATATACAGAATTTGTTCTGCCATTTGACTTCCTTTCAACTTCCTTCCCTTCCCGGGTCGGTGAGTAATTCTAAATAGGAGAATTTTTGGGTTTGGGCAATGTCCTCCATCAAGGAGAGCTTGGCTCGAAGGACCACAGCGCCATCTTCCTCGTTGAGCGTTACCTCTTCTTGCAGCACCTGTACTTCCTTCAGATCCTCCGCCAAATAGCGGTACAGCTCGTCGTAGGCCATACGGGTTGCCTGCTCCCGGCTCAGGGAAAACTCTTCCACGCGGTAACGGGCACGGGTGGTTTGAGTGAGGGAAAAAGGCATTCTCAAAAAGCCGAACAAAACAACTTCTTCCCTAGTTTCTATTGTATCATAAAACTCACTGTTTTTTCCATAAAAACCAAAAAAATTTAAGTTTTTTCCTAAAATATTTACGCTTCGTTGGACTTTTTCCTCCCCTGTGTATACTTTTTCTTCTCTTTGAAGAGGAATTTTGGCTTCAAACTCTCTTTGCGTGCGGGCATACACCTTGCCTTGGGCACTCTCCACGCGAAAGCCCCCGCTTTTGGTTTCCACAAC
>JAZNGI010000071.1:0-7686 GCA_045576375.1 Eubacteriales bacterium | reverse complement strand
CCCGCTCAGGAGATACAGGAGGAAAACCATCATGTCTGAGAAGAAAAACTACTATATCAGCACCGCCATTGCTTACACCTCTGCCAAACCTCACATCGGCAACACCTATGAGATCGTGTTCACCGATGCCATCGCCCGCTTCCAGCGCATGATGGGCAAGGACGTGTTTTTCCTCACGGGCTCCGACGAGCACGGCATCAAGATCCAGGAATACGCCGAAAAAGAGGGCATTGCTCCCAAGGCCTACGTGGATCGGGTGGCAGGGGAGATCCGGGGAATCTGGGATCTGATGAATACCAGCTACGATAAATTCATCCGCACCACCGACCCTCAGCACGAAAAGGTGGTTTCCCATATCTTCACCAAGCTCTACGAGCAGGGCGACATCTATAAGGGCGAGTATTCCGGGTGGTATTGCACCCCCTGCGAAACCTTTTTCACCCAGACTCAGCTCAACGAAGGCAAGTGCCCCGATTGCGGCGCCCAAGTGAAAGAGACCAAGGAAGAGGCCTATTTCTTCAAGATGAGCAAATACCAGAAAAAGCTGGAGGAGCACATCGAAAAGAATCCAGATTTCATCACGCCCGAGTCCAGAAAAAAGGAAATGATCAACAATTTTCTAAAGCCCGGCCTGAGCGATCTTTGCGTGTCCCGCACCAGCTTCACCTGGGGCATTCCCGTGGCCTTTGATCCCAAGCACGTGATCTACGTTTGGATCGACGCTCTGAGCAACTACATTACCGCCATGGGCTATGACGTCAATGAAAAAGGCGAGCTCTATCAGAAGTATTGGCCTTGCGACGTTCACATCATCGGAAAGGACATTCTGCGCTTCCACACCATTTACTGGCCCATCATTCTCATGGCTCTGGGCGAGCCCTTGCCCAAGCAGGTCTTTGCTCATCCCTGGTTTTTGAACGGCTTTGACAAAATGAGTAAGTCCAAGGGCAACACCATCTATGCCGACGAGCTCAGCGAGTACGTGGGCGTGGACGGCGTTCGGTATTATCTTATCAGCGAGATGCCCTACGGGCAGGACGGAATGATCACCTATGAAAACGTGATCAAAAAGTATAACGCCGAGCTTGCCAACAACCTGGGCAATCTGGTCAGCCGCACTTTGGCTATGACCAAGAAATATTTCGGCGGCATCGTTCCTCAAAGAGGGGAGCTGACCGAGCTGGACAGAGATCTTCTCTCCTGTGCCGAGGCGGGGGCCGATACCTGCTGTGCCAAAATGAAGGAATACCGCGCCGCCGAGGCGGTGGACAGTATTTTCGAGGTGTTGCACCGCGCCAATAAGTATATTGATGAAACCGAGCCCTGGGTTCTGGCCAAAACCGAGGAAGGCAAGAAGCGCCTGGAAACGGTGATCTATAACCTTTTGGACGTGATCCGCTTCTGTGCCAATCTGCTCACTCCCTTTATAAGCGCCACCGCCGAGAAGATCCTGGCCGCCTTCTCTTTGACCCCGGGAGACTGGTCCAACGAAACGGGCCTTCTGCAGGCGGGTCTGGAATTAAAGGAATGCCCCATGCTTTTTGCCCGTCTGGACGAGGAAAAGCTCCTGCAGGAGATCCACGACAAAAACGAAAAGAAAAAGCAGGAGGCCGAGGCGGCAGAAAAGGCAGAGGAAAAACTGCCCGAGATCACCATTGACGACTTTTTCAAGACCGAGCTCAAGTGCGCCAAGGTGCTGGCCTGCGAGGCCGTGAAGAAATCCAAAAAGCTCTTAAAGCTGCAGTTGGATCTGGGAAGCGAACAGCGCCAGGTGGTTTCCGGCATTGCTTTGTACTATCAGCCTGAGGAGCTCGTCGGCAAAAAGGTCATTGTGGTAAGCAATCTGAAAAAAGCCAAGCTCTGCGGCGAGGAAAGCTTCGGAATGATCCTGGCCGGCGGCCAAGAGGACGTGAAGGTGGTCTTTTTGGACGACGCCATCCCCGTGGGAGCAAGGATCTGCTGATGGGGATCTTCGACACCCACGCCCATTACGATGACCAACGGTTCGATTCCGATCGGGAGGCGCTGTTTGCCTCCCTTTCTCTTCCCGACGAGATTAACCCCTTGGGCGTAGAGCGGGTGCTTCACTGCGCCACCGACCTTGCCTCCTCGCTGGTTGCCGACCGAATGAGCCGCCAAACGCCCTTTCTCTATGCCGCTGTGGGCTTTCATCCGGGAAGTGCCGACCGTTTTGTGCCGGAGGATCTTGCAACCCTGGAAGCCCTTTGCCGCAACAACGAAAAGATCGTTGCCATCGGAGAGTGCGGCCTGGAGTATCACTACGATTTCGTCCCCAAGGACACGCAAAAACGGGTGCTGGAAGAAATGTTCCTTCTGTCCCAACGCCTTGGCCTTCCCATCATCCTTCACGATCGGGAGGCCCATGGAGATACTTGCGATTTCATCTACCGCCATCCCAAGGCCTTCGGCATCATTCATTCCTTTTCGGGAAGCTTTGAAATGGCAAAGGATCTCACCCGCCGCGGGTGGTATATTTCTTACAGCGGCTCCGTTACCTTCAAAACGGCAGAGAACCTGAGAAAAAGCGTGGAGGCCGTGCCCATGGAGCAGCTGCTGGTGGAGACCGACGCGCCCTATCTCACCCCCGTGCCCTATCGGGGCAAGCGCAACGATTCCCGCTATTGCTATCATACCCTCTGCGTTTTGGCGCAGATCAAAGGGGTTTCTGTCGAAGAAATGGCCAATATCACCAAAGAGAACGCGTGCAGACTGTTGAAAATCTACACATGATGGAAAAAATTTTCCAAAAAGCTCTTGTATTTTTGAGAGAAATGGTATACAATAACAAAGCAAACTATAAAAAACATATATAAAGGAGAAAAACCATGTCCGTAAAAGTTGCAATTAACGGTTTCGGTCGTATCGGCCGTCTCGCATTCAGACAGATGTTTGATGCTGAGGGCTACGATGTAGTTGCCATCAACGACCTCACCAGCCCCAAGATGCTGGCTCACCTTCTCAAGTATGACACCGCTCAGGGCGGCTTCGCAGGCAAGTACGGCGAAGGCAAGCACACGGTGGACGCTACCGACGATTCCATCATCGTTGACGGCAAGGAAATCAAGATCTACGCTGAGAAGAACGCAGCTGACTGCCCCTGGGGCAAGATCGGCGTTGACGTTGTTCTGGAGTGCACCGGCTTCTACACCAGCAAGGAAAAGAGCATGGCTCACATCCAGGCAGGTGCTAAGAAGGTCGTTATCTCCGCTCCCGCAGGCAACGATCTGAAGACCATCGTTTTCAACACCAACCACGACACTCTCACCGCAGAAGATCAGATCATCTCTGCTGCTTCCTGCACCACCATCTGCCTGGCTCCCATGGCTAAGGCTCTCAATGATTACGCTCCCGTTGTCAGCGGTATCATGACCACCGTTCACGCTTACACCGGCGACCAGATGATCCTTGACGGTCCCCAGAGAAAGGGCGACCTCCGTCGTTCTCGCGCAGGCGCAATGAACATCGTTCCCAACTCCACCGGTGCTGCTAAGGCAATCGGCCTGGTTATCCCCGAGCTCAACGGCAAGCTCATCGGCGCTGCTCAGCGTATCCCCACTCCCACCGGTTCCACCACCATCCTCATCGCAGTGGTGAAGGGTAAGGACGTAACCAAGGAAGGCATCAACGCCGCTATGAAGGCTGCTGCCACCGAGTCCTTCGGCTACAACGAGGACGAGATCGTTTCTTCCGACGTCATCGGAATGAAGTTCGGTTCTCTCTTCGATGCTACTCAGACCATGGTTAGCAAGATCGACGACGACACCTATCAGGTTCAGGTTGTTTCTTGGTACGACAACGAGAACTCCTACACCTCTCAGATGGTCAGAACCATCAAGTATTTCGCAGAGCTCAACTAATCGGTTTTGCAAAGCGCCCGTGAAGGGCTGAAAAAAGGAACGGCTTCGGCCGTTCCTTTTTATGTTTTTGGCCCCCTGGGCCAAAACTCAGCCCAGGGCCACGTCCAGACTCATCATTAAAACGAAGCCTAAGGTGGCAAAGATCATGCATAGCTTGGAGCCCGCGGGTGACTGAAGGGAGGCTTCCGGGATCAGTTCTTGGATCACCACGTAGATCATAGCTCCCGCGGCAAGGGAAAGGGCAAAGGGAAGAATGGCAGAGGAAAACACCACCAGCACCGCTCCCGTCACTGCGGCAACGGGCTCCACAGCACCCGACACAACGCCCCACAGAAAGCTCTTGGTCCGACTGTAGCCGTTCTTTCTTAAGGGCAGGGAAACTGCCGTGCCTTCGGGAATGTTTTGAATGCCGATGCCCAGGGCAACGCTGAAGGCGGCGGCAAAGGCGGCAGAATCCGAGGAAGAGTTGAGGGTGCCGAAGGCCACGCCCACGGCCAATCCCTCGGGAATGTTGTGGAGGGTAACAGACAGCCAAAGCAAAAAGGAAGGATTGTGCCCCTTGGCGTTTTTCAGCTTTCCCGTGAGCCGCTGGGTCACGCTCAGCAAGGCCACGCCCGCCGTGATTCCCGCGGTTGCCACCAGCCACGGGATGTCGCCCCGCTCCCGACTCAGCTCAACAGCGGGAGACAACAGCGACCAAAAGCAGGCGGCAAGCATGATTCCGCTGGTAAATCCTAAGATCGCCGTGTGTAGGGAAGGGGACAGGGAGCGAAAAAAGAAAACGGCGGCGGCCCCCAGTGATGTCATGAGCCAAATAAACCCCGCGGCGATCACGGCGCACAGAATGGGTTGGGATTGCAGTATATTCATAAGTTTCTTTCCTCGTCGGTGTTTTTTATTCAGTATATGAAAAAACACCGATGGGGACACAGAAGAAAAAAGGGCGATCTCCGAAAGGAGATCGCCCTTTGCTAAGGCTGATGGGAGCGTTTAGGCTGCTTTGGAAGAGCTTGCCGCAGCAGAGCTTGCGGGAGCCTTGGAGGAAGTTGCGGCGGCAGAGCTTGCGGGAGTCTTGGAAGAAGTTGCCGCATCCTTGCTGCTTTCAGCGGTCTCGTTCTTTGAGGTGCTGGGCTTACCAACGATCTGGGTGTTGGCAAGGCCGTCCAGAACCGTCCAGTCTTCCAGAATGTTGTCGGTGAGCACCAGGTAACCCAAAGCGGTCTTGTCCTTTAAGGGAGTGCCGTCGGTCACCAGGTTCTTGGAGAGATCCAGGTAGTAGAGCTTGTGCATCTTCTCCAGCGGGGAGATGTCGCGGATCTTGTTCACGCCCAGATACAGATAGCTCATCTTTTCGTTGCCCTTCAAGGGAGAAATGTCCTCAATGGCACAGTTTCCTGCCATGAAGTTGGTGATCTTGGTGGTGCCCTCCAAAGGAGAGAGATCCTTCAACTCGGTGTTCTTTTCCACGGACAGGTAAGTCAACTCCTTGAGCTGTGCTAAGGCCGAAATGTCGCTGATCTTGTTGGTGGAGAGTTCCAGGGTCTCCAGCGTGGTCATATTCTTGAGAGGAGTCAGATCGCTGATGCCGTTTTCGGCGGCAGACAGAGAGGTGAGCTTCAGCTCTGCCAAAGGAGAAATGTCGCTGATCTGCAGAGAATCCATGGAAACGGACTGCAGGTTGGGAAGATTCTTCAGGGGAGAAAGATCGGTCACCTTGGTCTTGCTGAAGTGCAGGTTCTTCAATTGCGTGAAGGCGGTCACCGACTCCAGAGAGTTAATGGAGGTGTTGTCAAGGTAAAGGTAGGTCAAGCCCTTGAAGTTTTCCAGCTGAGAAAGATCGGTAAAGGTGGAGCAACCGCTCACGCTGAGGTACTTCAGATTCTTGAACAGCTTGTAATCGTCAAAGCTGGTGATGGGAGTGGAAAGCTCCACGGTAATCATATGGTCGTCGTAGCTTTTGGCTTCCTCGCCCTCTTCCAGCTGGTCGTTTTCTTCAATGATCTTGTAAAGCTCGTTGGTTCCGAAGATCAGGGTGGCATTGGTATCGTCAATAATGGCAACCTCAATGGAATCCAGGTCTGCCTGGGAGATTTGGGAAGCGTTTTTGTTAAACAGCTTGGTCATCGCCTTCTTAAAGGAAGAAGAGGAAAACAAAGAAGACTGATTCTGGCTGACTCCCACGATAATAACGGCGATCAGCGCAACCAGGAGCAGGCAAAGAACTCCCAGGAACCAAACGGATTTTGAAGATTTTGCGTGATTCATATCTTAAGGTGTTTCCTTTCGCTGAAATTCTTCTATATTCTACCACGCTTTTGCCCTCAAAGTTTGTCCGAATTGTAAATTTGCTTAAAAAAGACGGTTTTTTATGAAAGGTTGAAAAAACGAAAGGGAAGTAGTATAATATTTCCAGCAGACCAAGGAGGTTTATTATGCAGATCAATCACACACAGCTTCCCTCCGCCCTTCTTTTGGCTTATCTGGGAGATTCGGTGATGGAAGTTCTGGTGAGAAAATTCCTGGTGAATTTGCCGGGGGTTGACAGTGCCCAGTGCAACCGTCTGGCGCTGGAATTTGTCACCGCGGCCGCCCAAGCCCAGGCGGCAAAACGGGTGCGGGAACATCTCACTGAAGAGGAAACGGAGCTTTTCACCCGGGCAAAGAACGCCAAAAGCAACTCCGCGCCCCGCAACGTCAGCCTTTTCACCTACCGTCTTGCCACCGCGTTTGAGGCGCTTTTCGGCTATCACGCCCTGCGGGGAGAGGATCAGCGCAATGAAGAGCTTTTTCGGCTGGGCTATTCCGAGCTTTTGGAGAAAACCGAATTGTAAACTTTTTGTGACCGAGGAAGATAATGGTGGATTTTTATAAACACCTGTGATATAATAATCGGGTTAGAAATAATAAGAAGTAAAAAAACAAATTTATGGAGGTAACAATGACTAAGTACGTATATCTTTTCACCGAAGGCAACGGCAAGATGAGAGAACTGCTGGGCGGAAAAGGCGCCAATCTTGCGGAAATGACCAAGATCGGTCTCCCCGTTCCCCAGGGCTTCACCGTGACCACCGAAGCTTGCACCAAGTACTATGAAGACGGCAGAAAGATCAACGATGAGATCCAGGCCCAGATCATGGAATATATCGAGAAGATGGAACAGATCACCGGAATGAAATTCGGTGACAAAGAGAATCCTCTTCTGGTTTCCGTTCGCTCCGGCGCCAGAGCTTCCATGCCCGGTATGATGGACACCATTCTCAACCTCGGTCTCAACGAGGAAGTGGTGGAGGTTCTCGCCGCAAAATCCGGCAACCCCAGATGGGCTTACGATTGCTACAGAAGATTCATTCAGATGTATTCCGACGTGGTAATGGAAGTGGGCAAGAAGTATTTCGAGCAGCTGATCGACGAGATGAAGGAAAAGAAGGGCGTGAAGCAGGATATCGACCTCACCGCCGACGATCTGAAGACTCTCGCCAACCAGTTCAAGGCAGAATATAAATCGAAGATCGGTAAGGATTTCCCCTCCGATCCCAAAGAGCAGCTCATGGGCGCCGTGGAGGCCGTGTTCCGTTCTTGGGACAACCCCCGCGCCAACGTGTATCGCCGCGACAACGACATTCCCTACTCCTGGGGCACTGCCGTTAACGTGCAGATGATGGCCTTCGGTAACATGGGCGACGATTGCGGCACCGGCGTTGCCTTCACCCGCGATCCCGCTACCGGCGAACCCGGTCTGATGGGTGAGTTCCTGGTGAACGCTCAGGGCGAAGACGTGGTGGCAGGCGTTCGTACTCCCATGCCCATC
>JAZNGI010000070.1:0-6901 GCA_045576375.1 Eubacteriales bacterium | reverse complement strand
CGAGCCGCTCATCGAGTCCTTACCGCCAATCGAGGCAATGCCGAGGTCGAGCTGTGCCTTGAATGCTCCGAGGAGCGCCGAGAAGGGCTGTCCCCATCTTCTTGCATCCTTGCCGAGCTTCTTGAAATATTCCTGGAAGGTGAGATACACGTCCTCAAAGCTTGCGCCTGCGGCAATCAGCTTGCAAACGGATTCCACCACCGCCAGATAGGCGCCGTGATAGGGGCTCTGCTCGGTGACGAAGGGGTTGTAGCCCCAGGACATAAAGGAGCAATCGTCGGTGTGGGCTTTTTCCACGGAGATCTTGTGCACCATTGCCTGAATGGGAGTGCGCTGATTCTTTCCGCCGAAGGGCATCAGCACCGTGCCCGCACCGATGGTGGAGTCAAAGCGCTCGCTGAGGCCTCTCTTGGAGCAGGTGTTCAGATCCTTTGCCACAGCCAGCATATTGTCGCTAAAGCTTCCGGAAACGGTTTTTGCGGGAAGGGTGAGAGAGGGAACCTGAATGTCAATGTGCTTGGAGGCACCGTTGGAATTGAGAAAATCTCTCTTGATGTCCACGATCTTTTTGCCGTTCCAAAGCATGGTCAGGCGGGGCTCTTCGGTAACGGTGGCAACGGGAGTGGCACGAAGGTTTTCGCTTTCGGCCAGGGCCAGGAAGGCCTCCACGTTCTCTTTTTCCACCACCACGGCCATTCGTTCCTGGGATTCGCTGATGGCAAGCTCGGTGCCGTCCAGTCCCTCGTATTTTTTGGGAACGGCGTTGAGATCAATGAGCAGACCGTCGGCCAATTCTCCGATGGCAACGCTCACGCCGCCTGCGCCAAAGTCGTTACAGCGCTTGATCATTCGGCAGGCCGTTTCGTTGCGGAACAGTCGCTGGAGCTTTCTTTCCTCGGGAGCGTTGCCCTTTTGCACCTCGGCACCGCAGGTCTCCAAGGAGCTTGCAGTGTGGCTCTTGGAGGAGCCGGTGGCACCGCCGCAACCGTCTCTTCCGGTGGCACCGCCCAAAAGGATCACCACGTCGGAGGGATCGGGACGCTCTCTGCGCACGTTTTTCGCGGGAGCGGCGGCGATCACCCCACCGATCTCCATGCGCTTGGCGGCGTAGCCGGGGTGATAGATCTCGTCCACGATGCCCGTGGCAAGACCGATCTGGTTACCGTAGGAGGAGTAGCCCGCGGCGGCAGTGGTGACGATCTTTCTTTGGGGAAGCTTGCCCTTCATGGTCTGGTTTACGGGAAGCAGGGGATCGGCCGCACCCGTGACACGCATGGCGGCGTACACGTAGGATCTGCCGGAGAGAGGATCGCGAATGGCACCGCCGATACAGGTGGCGGCACCGCCGAAGGGCTCAATCTCGGTGGGATGGTTGTGGGTCTCGTTTTTAAACAGAAGCAGCCAGGGCTCTTTTTTGCCGTCCACTTCAATTTCGATCTTCACCGTGCAGGCGTTGATCTCTTCGGATTCATCCAGCTTTGAGAGCAGACCCTCTTTTTTCAGATGCTTCACCGCTACGGTGGCAAGATCCATCAGGCAGATGGGCTTGTGGCTTCTGCCCAGAGCTTCGCGGGTGGCAAGATAGTCCTCATAGGTCTTCTGAAGCAGCTCGTCCTCAAAGGAGGCGCTGTCGATCTCGGTGAGGAAGGTGGTGTGGCGGCAATGATCGGACCAGTAGGTGTCGATCATGCGGATCTCGGTGATGGTGGGGTCTCTGTTCTCGCTGATAAAATACTGCTGGCAGAAGGCAATGTCGTCGCAGTCCATTGCCAGGGCGTATTCCTTCACGAAGGCGGCAAGGCCCGCCTGATCCAGCTTGGTAAAGCCGTCAAGGGTCTTGACATCCGTGGGAATGTCGTATTGCGTTTCCAGAGTCTCGGGCTTTTCCATGGAAGCGATGCGCGCCTCCACGGGGTTGATCACGTATTTTTGGATCTCCGCCAGCTGAGCTTCACAGAGATCCCCGTAAAGCACGTAGATCCTGGCGGTCTTTACCAAGGGGCGATCCTGCTGAGAAATGATCTGAATGCACTGAGCGGCACTGTCTGCCCGTTGATCAAACTGACCGGGAAGATATTCCACGGCAAACACCGCCGCGGCACCCTCGGCATTGAGCTCATCGCTCACCACGTCCAACTGAGGCTCGCTGAACACGGTCTGTTTGGCGTAGGCAAACAGCTCCTCGCTGAGACCCTGGGCATCGTAACGGTTGAGAAGGCGCAATCCGCTGAGGGATTTGATTCCCAAAAGGTTGCGAAGATCCGAAAGCAGAGCGGTTGCCTCGTGGGCAAGACCCTCTTTCTTTTCCACAAATACTCTGTATACCATTTTATTTTGTCTCCTTTGCTCTCAATGCGGCCTTGCCGATGTCCTTACGGTAGTAGGCGTTGTCAAAGTGAATGCGATCCACCAAAGCGTAGGCGTCACGGATGGCACCCTCCAGGGTGTCGTTCACAGCGGTGGCACCCAGCACCCGTCCGCCGTCGGTGAGAAGCTTGTCTTCCTTCAAAGAGGCGCCCGCAACGTACACCGAGTCAGCGATTTCTTCGGGAATGTGCATTTCAAAGCCCTTTTCGTAGGCTTCGGGGTAGCCCTTGCTGGCCATGATCACACAGCAGGCGTGACGAGACGAGAATTTCACCTCGGTGTTGGCCAAAGTGCCGTTGGTGGTGGCCTGCATCACGGTGAGCAGGTCGCTTTCCAAAAGGGGAAGCACCACCTGGGTCTCGGGGTCTCCGAAGCGGCAGTTATATTCAATGACCTTGGGGCCCTTGGGAGTGAGCATCAAGCCGAAATACAGGCAGCCCCGGAAGGTTCTTCCCTCGGCGTTCATCGCCTTCACGGTGGGGAGGAAGATGGTTTTCATGCATTCCTCGGCAATGGAGGGCGTGTAGTAGGGGTTGGGGGCAACGGTGCCCATGCCGCCGGTGTTCAGACCCTGATCGTTGTCCAGGGCGCGCTTGTGATCCATGGAGGAGATCATGGGTACCACGGTTTCTCCGTCGGTAAAGGCCAGAACGCTCACCTCGGGGCCCGTGAGAAATTCTTCGATCACGATGCGATCACCGCTTTTGCCGAACTTCTTATTCTCCATAATTTCCTTCACCGCCGCCACGGCTTCTTCTCTGGAGGCGGCAATGATCACGCCCTTGCCCAAAGCCAGTCCGTCCGCCTTAATGACGGTGGGAACGGGAGCGCTTTGCAGATAGGCAATGGCTTTTTCGGGATCCTCAAACACCTCGTAGCTTGCGGTGGGAATGGCATATTTCTTCATCAGATTTTTGCTGAAGACCTTGCTTCCTTCCAGAATGGCCGCATTGGCCTTAGGGCCGAAGCAGGGGATGCCCTTGGCGTTGAGTGCGTCCACGGCGCCCAGCACCAAAGGATCGTCGGGAGCGACCACGGCGTAGTCGATCTTGTGTTCCACGGCAAACTCCACAATGGCGTCAATATCTTTGGCGCCGATGTTCACACAGGTGGCGTCCTTGGCAATGCCTCCGTTGCCGGGAAGGGCGAAGATCTCCTCCACCGAGGGATTCTCTTTGAGTTTTTTAATGATTGCGTGCTCGCGGCCGCCGCCGCCGACCACCATAAGTTTCATAACGTTTCCTCCGGTTTTTTCATCAATGATGGAACAGACGCATTCCGGTGAAGGCCATCACCATTTTGTAGCGGTTGCAGCAGTCGATCACCGCGTCGTCACGGATGGAGCCGCCGGGTTGAGCAATGTATTTCACGCCGCTCTTCTTCGCCCGCTGAATATTGTCAAAGAAGGGGAAGAAAGCGTCGGAGCCCAGAGCCACGTCCTTCTGAGCCGCAAGCCAGGCCTCCTGCTCCTCTTGGGTGAACACCTCGGGCTGAGAGGTGAAATATTTCTGCCAGTTGCCGTCGGCACAAACGTCTTCCTCGTTTTTGTTGATGTAGCCGTCGATCACGTTGTCTCTGTCGGGTCTGCCGATGGTGGGCAGGAAGGGGAGATTGAGCACTTTCTCGTGCTGGCGCAAGAACCAGGTGTCTGCCTTGGTGCCTGCCAAACGGGTGCAATGGATGCGGCTCTGCTGACCCGCGCCCACGCCGATGGCCTGGCCGTCCACCGCGTAGCACACGGAGTTGGACTGGGTGTATTTCAGGGTGATGAGCGCCACGATGAGATCTCTTCGGGCGCTTTCGGGAAGCTCTTTATTTTCGGTGACGATGTTTTCAAAAAGAGCGGGCTCAATTTTAAAGTTGTATCTGCCCTGCTCGAAGGTGATGCCGAACACGTCCTTGTGCTCCACCTCTTCGGGAACGTAATCGGGGTCGATGGCAACGATGTTGTAGTTGCCTTTGCGCTTGGTTTTCAGGATCTCCAGCGCCTCGGGCTCGTAGCCGGGGGCGATCACGCCGTCGGACACCTCTCTTTTAATGAGAAGGGCGGTGGTCACGTCGCACACGTCGCTGAGAGCCACCCAGTCTCCGAAGGAGCACATTCTGTCGGTGCCTCTGGCTCTGGCGTAGGCGCAGGCCAGGGGAGAAGCGTCCAGCCCTTCAATGTCCTCCACGAAGCAGGCTTTTTTCAGTGTTTCGGACAGGGGAATGCCCACTGCCGCAGAGGTGGGGCTCACGTGCTTGAAGCTGGTTACTGCGGGAAGCCCCGTGGCCTCCTTGAGCTCCTTCACCAACTGCCAGGAATTGAAGGCATCCAGAAAATTGATGTAGCCGGGTCTGCCGCAGAGGATCTCAATGGGCAGATCCTTGCCGTTTTTCATAAAGATCCTTGCGGGCTTCTGGTTGGGATTGCAACCGTATTTCAACTGAAAATCGTTCATGGTCTTTCTCCTGTTTATTGATTCTTATTTACGATGCGGGTCTCGGTCTCTTGAGATTCCAGGTCGATATAACGCACGAAAAGGGACACCTTGTTGTCCTCGTTGAGATTGTTCCAAATGAGATCGGTGAGGGTGTCGATGTCGCAGTCGGGAAGATAAAGGGTCTTGGGCTCGCCTTCAAAGGAGGGCAGGGGATCTCCGTCGTTATTGTAAGTATGGATGAATTTGGCTCTTCCCCGCAGAGGATCGGAATAGGCGAAGGTGAAGCGCTCACAGGAAGAGTCGTCGCCCTCGGCGCTCTTAAGGATGGAAAGAGCGTAGTTCATGCCGTTGCCCTCGTGATGGATGATGCCCGAAATGCGGGGGGTGAAGTTGGGGGCGTCGTCTTCAAACTCCCGGGTGCGCAGAGCCTGCTCGAAGGTCATCTGTTGGTCCATCAATTCGTAAATGGTGTCGGTCTGATCCCCGTTGGTGACGATGGTCTTGTTCCCCAACACTCTCACGGGATAGTAGATGATCAGATGGGGATCCACCATTTTGGATTCGTCAAAGGCCTTGGTGCGCATAGCGTCGCCTTCCAACACGCACACGCGGTTGCGGCTGTTCACGCTTCTGCCCATAATAAAATAGGCGGCCACGGCCTTCTTGCCGTCGGCGGATCTGCCCAGGAGGATGCCTCTGCCGTGATAGGCAAGGGAATTGAGTTCTTCTTCAATGGTGCGGATTTTCATTTTTCGTCTCCTTTGATGAACACTTTGTTATTCTCCACGGTCAGCCTGTCATCGCAGAACAGTCTCACCGCTTCGGGAAGGATCTTCCACTCGGCGTTTTCCATAATGCGCCGTTGCAAGGTCTCGGGGGTGTCGTCCTCCATCACTTCCACTGCCTTTTGCAAAACGATGGGGCCCGCATCGCACTCGGGGGTGACGATGTGCACCGTGGCGCCCGATACCTTCACTCCCTTTTCCAGGGCGGCTTCGTGAACGTGAAGTCCGTAGAAGCCCTTGCCGCAGAAGGAGGGGATCAGCGCGGGGTGAACGTTGAGGATGCGGTTGGGAAAGGCGCGGTAGACCTGTTCGTCAAAAATGGTGAGAAAGCCCGCCAGCACCACCAGATCCGCTTTTGCCTCTTTGAGAGCGTTGGCCAAAGCCGCGGAATATTCTTCTATGCTGTTGAAATTCTTTCGGGGCAAAACCAGAGAGGGAATGGCGTTTTCCTTGGCCCGCTCCAGCGCGTAAACGTCGGGCTTGGAGGAGAGGACCAAAGAAATCTTTCCCGCTCCCAGGCGCCCTTGGTTTTGGGCGTCGATCAGCGCTTGCAGATTGGTTCCGCCGCCGCTGACCAGCACGGCGATCTTCTTATATGCTTTTTCCATTGCCCGTTCCTTAGTCCAGAATGATCTTTTCTTCGCCCTTAACGATCTCACCGATGAGATAAGCATCTTCTCCGTGGCTGCGGAGGATCTCCAGAGCGGTGTCCGCCTGAGAAGCGCTCACCACGATGCTCATGCCCACGCCCATGTTATAGGTGTTGAACATATCTCGCTCGGGAATGTTGCCCGTCTTGGCGATCACGTCAAAAATGGGAAGCACCTTCACGTCGCTCTTGCGGATCTTGGCGCAGAGTCCGTCGGGAATGCTTCTGGGAATATTCTCGTAGAAGCCGCCGCCCGTAATGTGGGAAATGCCCTTCACGTCCACCTTTTCCAGCAGTGCCAGAACGGGCTTCACATAGATCTTCGTGGGAACCAAATGCGCTTCGGCCACAGTTTTTCCGCCCAGATCCTCCCGAGGAACGTAGAGGGCGGGATTGTTGTTGTCAATGTCAAACACCTTGCGGCACAGGGAGAAGCCGTTGGAATGGATGCCGGAGGAAGCCAGGGCGATCACCACGTCCCCTTCGGCCATTTTGTTGTTGTCGATGATCTTTTTCTTATCCACCACGCCCACGGTGAAGCCTGCCAGATCGTATTCCTCTTCGGGCATCATGCCGGGATGCTCCGCAGTCTCGCCGCCGATAAGTGCCGCGCCTGCCTGCACACAGCCTTCGGCAACGCCCGCCACCAGTTGGGCAATGCGTTCGGGAACGTTTTT
>JAZNGI010000069.1:0-1912 GCA_045576375.1 Eubacteriales bacterium | reverse complement strand
TAAGCCGAACCTTTCACCAAAATGCCCTTTCGTCCTGCGGTGCCGATGCCTGCAAAAAAGCTCAAAGGCACGCTGACCACCAAGGCGCAGGGGCAACTGATCACCAAAAAGCTCAGTGCGCGGTATAAGTGGCTTTCCCAGGCGGGATCTTTGCCCAACAGAAGGAGGAGCAACGGCACTGCCAGAGCCAGACACAAAGCCAACAGGCAAACGGTAGGGGTGTAAATGCGGGCAAACTTCGTGATGAATTGCTCGGGAGCGGATTTTCTCTCCGCGGCGCTTTCCACCAGCTCCAGCATCCGTGCGGCGGTGGATTGATCCGATCCTTTGGTGGTCTTCACAAGGAGAGTACCCGTGAGATTAACGCATCCGCTAAACACCTCGTCCCCGGGAAGCGCCTCCTTGGGAAGACTTTCTCCCGTGAGGGGAGAGGTGTCGATCTGCGTGCTTCCTTCTAAGATCACGCCGTCTAAAGGGATCCGCTCTCCCGCGCGGATCTCCAGAATGCTTCCGGGCTCCACCGTGTCGGGATCCGTCTTGATGCGGTCTGCGCCCTTATGAAGGTATGCCGTATCGGGACGGAGAGCGGCAAGGGAGAGAATGCGCTTTCGGCTTTGTCTCACCGCATAGCTTTGAAACAACTCGCCGATCTGATAAAACAGCATCACGGCAACGGCCTCCGTCAGCTCTCCGCCGTATCCCACTGCCAGAACGATGGCTCCTAAAGTAGCAACAGCCATCAGAAAATTCTCGTCCACCCATTGGCCGTTTTTCACGCCCCAAAAGGCTTTATATAACACGTCGTATCCAATGAGAAAATATACCCCCAGGGTCAACGCAAAGCGGAGGGGAAGGGGCAGAGGCAAAAGGGTGATCAACAGCCAGGCGGGGGCGCTGATCAGAATCCGCGCCAGGTTCTTTTTCTGCTTTTTCGTCATGGTCAGAAATCAATTTCGCAGTCGGGTTCGATCTTGCGGCAGGCCTTGAGGATCTGCTTCATCACTTCTTGATCAGATGCTCCCTCTTCAAATTCCACGGTCATTTTTCCTGCCATAAAATTCACCGAGGCGCTTTTCACCCCTTGGATCTTGGCGGCGGCAAGCTCCATTTTTGCCGCGCAGTTGGCACAGTCCACTTCGATCCCGTAGCTCTTTTTCATCGTAGCTCTCCTTGATTCAATGATTAAACAATCGTTTAATTGTTGTGGATAGTATACCACGCTTTTCTTTGCTTGTCAAGACGGGTTTGATCGTCCAAGGCAATAAAGAGCCCAAGTGTCCTTTTGGACACTTGGGCAAAGGGCTTTTTGTTTCTTACAGATTGTAGTAACGGTCAAACTCCGCGGGATGGGGAATGGCGGCAAGCTGGCGGCATTCCTCTCGTTTGGCGCGGATGAAGTTTGTCAGAAGCTCTTCGGGGAACACGCCGTCCTCGGTGAGATAATCGTGATCCTTCTCCAAAGCATCCAGGGCTTCCTCCAGAGAGGTGGGAAGGTGCTTGAGCTTTGCCTTCTCCTCGTCGCTGAGGTGATAGAGGTTCACGTCGTAGGGGCCCCAGCCGTTGGCGTGAGGATCGATCTTGTTCTTCACACCGTCCAGACCGGCCATCAGAATGGCGGCGTAGCAGAAATAGGGGTTGCAGGTGGCGTCGGGGTTGCGCAGCTCGAACCGGCGCAGCTTTGGCGTCTTGGCATAGGCCGGGATGCGGATGACCGCGCTGCGGTTGGAGGTGGCATAGCCCACAGTCACCGGCGCCTCAAAGCCGGGCACCAGGCGCTTGAAGGAATTGGTGCTGGGGTTGGTCAGCGCGCAAAGCGACGCGATGTGTTTCAGCAAGCCGCCCATAAAGTAATGTGCGGTTTCGCTCAAGTGTGCGTAACCGTCGTCATCCGAGAAGACCGGCACGCCGTCCT
>JAZNGI010000068.1:0-3517 GCA_045576375.1 Eubacteriales bacterium | reverse complement strand
CCGCGTGCTGAAGCGGGGGAGACTCTATATTTTCGGCGGCGCCTTCATCTTTCTCGGCGGTTTCTCTCTGTTGGCGGAGTTTTTGCTGGACGTCACCTTCGGCCGCTTCACGGGCTTTGAATGGGCCTTCTATCCCTTGGTTATTCTTAGCTTCTTCGGATTTTCCCTTCTGATCGTGGCTCTTTGCCGCCCCCTCAGAGACTCCCTTTTAAAGAAGCTGTTTTTATGAAAAAAACGCTGTTTTCCATAGGAAATTTCAAAAAAACTCTTGACATGCTTTTAATAAACTGGTAGAATACCATAGAGACTGGTAGTATGCGATGAGTCGAACGCCTACAGTATGAGTCGCATTTTATCGGCAAAATTAAAAAGGAGAGAACGAATGAAAAAAATCATTGCTCTTGCGCTTGCATTGCTGATGGTTCTGCCCATGACGATTTTTGGCGTTTCTGCCGATTCCGTCACGCCCGATACCACCTGGCACAATGCAACCGACACCGAATTCACCCTTTCGGACGCCGGCGATCTTCTTGGTTTTTCCCAGCTGCTGGCTTCCGGTGAAACCTTCTCCGGCAAAACCGTGAAGCTGGATGCAGACATTGTCCTCAACGCCGGCGATGCTGCTCTCTGGGCCAACGAGGCGCCCGCAATTTCCTGGACCTCTGCCGGCACCTTTTCCGGCACCTTCGACGGTCAGGGTCACTCCATCAGCGGTGTATACTGCGTTGGATCAAGCGAAGTTGGCTTCTTCCGCGAGGTAAGAAATGCCACCATTAAGAATCTGTCCATCGTTAACAGCTATTTTTCCGCCACCGGAAACACGGTTGCAGCGTTTGTGGCACTGGTCACCACCGGCGTTACCGTTGAAAACTGCTACAGCGATGCCATCGTTTCCGCGGGAGGCGCCAACGCCGGCGGCTTCGTTTCGGTCTTGAACGGCACCTTGAAGACCGAGGCCCATCTCAAGAACCTCTGGTTCGACGGATCCATCTCCCTTACTGACCGTTATGCCGCAGGCATCATGGCCAACGCCAACGTTACGGACAACGGTCCTCAAAACAAAGTGTTTATCGATACCTGCCTTAACTCCGGCACGGTTCACACCACGCACTCCGGCGGAATTGCGCACATCGCAGGCATTCTCGGCAGAAACGACGGTTACTCCGAGATCCTTCACTGTCTCAACGTGGGTAAGATCTCCTCTGCCAACACCGAGGGCGAGCTGAAAGACGTCTTGGGCTCCCTGGTTGGTAAGACCGGAAACGCAACGATGTTGGACGCTAACACCTACAAGGCTCATCTTACCATTAAAAATTCTTGGGCAACCAAGGAGAGCTGCCCCAACGTGGTGGGTCTGAACGCCTCTCCCGATCCTACTCAGGTGATCGAATACGGTGACATTCCCTCGGCTATGCTCAAGAGCTACAGCGCATACGCCAACACCACCCTTGACTTTGAGAACCGCTGGGCGGTGAATCTGGATGGATTCCCCCTCCCTCAGAGCTTTGTTCCCGCCGATAAGATTCCTCCTCTCTATAAGGTCAATTCGCCCACTATGTCCGAGGCCGAGCTTAAGGTAGACGGTCATTACGGTCCCAGATGGACGGTCAGCGTTGAGATCCCCGAAGGATTCACTGCGGATGACGTAACCATCGGCGCTCTGATCGTTCCCACCAAGGCCATTCCTAAGGATCACATCTTTACACTTGAGGATAAGTCCTTTGAGTACCGCGGCAACGAGTATGAGGTTGCCAACGTTGAGGGCAAGATCCTCCGCGAAAGCGAAGAGGGCACTCTCGTTGCCACCTTCGTGGTTACCGATCTTGGTGCGGAAACCGCCCGCATGAATTTCACTGCGGTTCCCTATGTCACCTATACTGTTGCTGGCGGCAACGCCATCAGCATGCTTGGAGATGCTAAATCCATGACTTTCTACCGTGACATGGTGCTCTCTCTGGAGGATGCCGATGCAGAACACCAGGCAAAGGTTGAAACCGTTCTCGCTCCCATTGACGAAGCAATGGGCGGCAGATTCCCCGTGGCCGAAGTTTGGGGCGATGAGGATGTTTTTGAGGAAGTTCCCGCGCTGATCGCTCCCGACACCGTGATCACTGCCTCCGAACACTACGGCGATAACAACTACGTGATCTCTGTTGATGGCACTGTGGATGATGACTACCTTGCTTATCTTGAGCTGCTTGAGTCCTTGGGCTTCACCAAGGTGTACGACAACGGCGACGGCATTGAAGAGGCTGTCTTCAACACCACCTATAAAAAAGGCGACCTGTTCGTCACCGTCACCAATATGTCCTACCGCAACATCACCACCATTGCCGCTAAGTGGGATCTGCCCCTTTCCGATCATCTCTACGGCACCGTGAGCGAAGCCGGAACCGGCAAGGTTACCATGCATGTAGCTGAGATGGTTAACTGGGGTAACTCCATTCTCTTCCAGTTGAACAACGGACACTTCGTTATGAACGACGGCGCTACCTATGATGACCTGCCCTACCTGCTGGATTACATGGAGAGCCTGACTCCCGGAGATGAAAAGCCCGTTGTGGAGGCATGGTTTATTACTCATATGCATTACGATCACTACTCCGTGCTCGAGGGCTTCAGCAAACATCCCGAGTGGGTTGACCGTGTCTACGTAAACGGCGTCTACATCAATGAGCCCAACGATTCTGTGAAAGATACGGATAAAGGTGTTTACGACGAGTCTCTTCGCGTGAAGAAAGGAATTTCTCTTTTGAAGACCGAGACCGGTGAAACTCCCGAGATCTACCGTCCTCAGACCGGCCAGCGCTACTACTTTAACGGTATGACCGTTGAGATCCTGCTGGCTCAGGATCAGATTCCCTTCTCTTCCTATCACCTGGAGGATGGCTTCAACGGTTCTTCCACCTGGTACCGTCATCACATTGGCGATCAGGACGTTCTCATTGCCGGTGACTCCTACTTTGCAGGTATGGAGACCATCATGGAGAGCTTTGAGAGAGAAACGCTCGACTTTGATATCTTCTTTGCTCTGCACCATGGCTTTAACACCTGGAACACCTTCACCAACTTCTGTAATTTCCATACGGTAGTGTATTGCTACAGTCATGTCACAGATAAGGACAACTACTACCAAGAGCCCTTCGATTGCAATGCAAAGCTGCTTGAAAAGCTTGAGAAGAACAATGGTGAATATATGCTGGAAGAGGGCGGAACCGTAGTGTTCACCTTCCCCTACACGGTGGGAAGCAGCCAGAAACTGCCCAGCAACATCACTAAGTACAAAGGCATCTATCATAACTGATGGAAGGAGGCTGTCAATGAAAAAGTTTATTTCTCCCGAGCTGGAACTGATTCGACTCGACGTTGTGGATATCATCACCGCCAGCGGCGAAACAGCTCCTGCAACATCTACTGCCAAGCCCAGCGTTAGCATCGCGCCTGATGCAGGTCTTGATAACGAAGTCAGCGCCAACAAGTGGGTCTTCCCCGACGCTGAATAATCATCGGCAACATA
>JAZNGI010000067.1:0-1636 GCA_045576375.1 Eubacteriales bacterium | reverse complement strand
GGGAGCGGAGGGAATGGCGAATGGGAGAATCTTCCATGGGGACCTCCGTTAAAAAATGAGAATGCCCTATTATACTACGGATCTTTCCAAATTGCAACTCTTGGGGACAAAAAATGAGGACATGCCCCTTTTGGGGCCATTTTTCCTCTCTTCTATCGGCAAAATCGCCCCGGAAAAGAGTTTGTGACACGGATTGACTTTTTTTTTGATTTGTGCTATAATTCTTTAATCTGAAATAAAAAAATGGAGAAATCTATGATCTGCAAAAATATAGGAAGAAACGCCGCGGGACACCTCACCTTCGGCGGCGTTGACACAGTGGAGCTTGCCCGCAAATACGGCACTCCGCTCTATCTGATGGATGAAGACCGCGTGCGGGAAAACTGCCGCGTTTACACCGAGGGAATGAAACAGGCCTTTCCCCACGGGGGCATTGTGGCCTATGCGGGCAAAGCCGCCTGTTTTCGCCGTTTGTACCGTGTGATGAAGGAAGAAGGAATGTATATCGACGTGGTCTCCTCGGGAGAGATCCGCACCGCTTCTTCAGCGGGCTATCCCATGGAGCACGCCTTTTTCCATTCCAATAATAAGACCGACGCCGACATTCGTTTTGCTATGGATCACGGCGTGGGATATTTTGTGGTGGATTGCCCCGAGGAGCTGTTGAACATCAACGCCGTTGCGGGGGAGAGGGGAATTTGTCAGAAGGTTTTGCTGCGGCTGACCCCCGGCATCGACCCTCACACCTTCGAGGCCGTGGCAACGGGCAAGGTGGACAGTAAATTCGGCTCCGCCATTGAAACGGGCCAGGCCCTGGAGATCTTTCAAAAAGCCGTTGCCCTTGCCAATCTCTCTCTGGAGGGCTTTCATTGCCACGTGGGCTCCCAGGTGTTTGATTCCCAGGTGTTTTTTGACGCCGCCGAGATCATGCTGGAGTTTATCGCCCGTTTGAAGAGGAAGTTTGGTTTTGATACGAAGATCTTGGATCTGGGCGGCGGCTACGGCGTGCGCTACGTGGACAGCGATCCTGAGATCGATATTGCCGACAATCTTGCCCAGGTGGGGCGTTGCGTGGAAGAGATCTGTTCCCGTTTGGGGCTGTCCGTTCCCG
This sequence comes from Eubacteriales bacterium, assembly GCA_045576375.1. Classification (GTDB taxonomy): domain Bacteria; phylum Bacillota; class Clostridia; order Oscillospirales; family SIG627; genus SIG685. Next base: position 525 of record JAZNGI010000067.1, on the reverse strand, counting down.
TGATCGTGATGGAGCCCGGCCGAAGCATCGTGGCCGACGCGGGCATGACTCTTTACACCGTGGGAAGCGTGAAACGCATCCCCGGATACAAAAATTATGTCAGCGTGGACGGCGGCATGAGCGACAATCCCCGCTTCGCCCTCTACGGTTCCTCCTACACGGTTCTTGCCGTCAAGCAAGCCGAGCAGAGTAAGAGCTTTTCCTGCTCCGTGGTGGGAAGGTGCTGTGAGAGCGGAGATATCATTCAGGAAAACGTGTCCCTTCCCGAAACTATCGGCAGGGGAGATCTTCTCGCCGTTGCCACCACCGGCGCGTATAACTACTCCATGGCTTCCAATTATAACCGTATTCCCCGTCCCCCCGTGGTGATGCTCTCCCAAGGAAAGGATTTTCTTGCGGTGAAGCGGGAGTCCTTGGACGATCTGATTTTGCTGGATTTGTAAAAAAGAAAAACACCGTCTTCTTTTTGCGTTATGCTTGCCGTAAGGTGTTTGGGAAGGACGAAACCGTTGAACGATAAGCAAT
>JAZNGI010000066.1:0-2366 GCA_045576375.1 Eubacteriales bacterium | reverse complement strand
TCATCACCTTCCATTCCCTGGAGGATCGGGCGGTGAAGGAGAGCTTCAAGCGGTACGTGAACGGATGCACCTGCCCTGCGGATTTTCCCGTTTGCGTGTGCGGATTTCGTCCGAAGCTGGAGCTTTTAAACCGCAAGCCCATTCTCCCCTCGGCAAAGGAAAACAATGAAAACAGCCGCTCCCGAAGCGCAAAGCTGCGGGGAGCAAGGAAGATATAAAATCAAAGGAAAGGAGCGCAGAAAAATGGAGTACACCCGTGCCAAAGCCCGCCGTCAGGGCGAAGAGACCCTGGGCAAACAAACTGCGCCCCAAAAAGATCCCATGGAGGGATACGTTCCCCGTCCCAATCCCCGCAAAGGCTATGCCGGCGAAAGGGGGAACGGCGAGCGCATCAGCTCCAATCTAAGCCGAATCAATAAACGCTACGTTGCCACTCCCTACCGTGCAAAGGAAGGCAAGGCGGTACAGGGCGAGCCTGACGTCAGCCGCACGGGGGCCGTGCGCAGAAGAGCCACGAGAATTCCCACCACCCGCGCGGACAATTCCGCTATCAGCCGAAGAAGAGTAGCGGGAAGCGTGAAGACCCGCGTGGAAATGGTAACGGAGAAGAACACCGCCAGAAAACCCTTTCCCCTGGGCGTGATTCTTTGTTGCATCGCCGTGACGGCAATGTTTATGTATATGATCTCTTTGGGAATTCAGATCGACGATCATTCCTCCAACATTTCCGGCCTGAAGGGAGAGATCAGTCAGATCAACGATGAGATCACTTCCTTGGATCTGCGTTTGCAGAATAAATACGATCTGGACGAGATCGAACGGATCGCCGTTGAGGAATACGGCATGGTGCGTTCGGATCAGCTTCCCAAAAAATACGTGTCCCTGGCGGGAGACGATGTGGTGGAGGTAACCAAGCCGGAAGAGAGCTCGGGGTTCGGAAATCTACTGTCGGTATTTGCAGCCTTGTTCGGATTCGGAGAATAAAATAAGAAAGGACGGCATAGCTTGTACTGTGCCGTTCTTTGGGCAAAACCCAAGAATGCAAGAAAACAGCGTTCGCCGTGAGGAACAAAATGAACAAGAAATTTAACGCCGGCAGACTGGTGATCTTCCGAAGAGGAAGAATCATTTTCTCGCTGATCGTGATCTGCGGTATGCTCCTGATCTATAAGCTGGTGGATATTCAGATCATCAACTATGAAAATTACAGAAATGACAGCAACTCCCAGTTGACCTACGAGGTGCAGATCGGCGCCAACCGAGGCACGATCTACGATTGCAACATGAAAAAGCTCGCCGTGAGCAGCACGGTGGAGAGAGTGTTCATTTCTCCCCGGGACGTTCCGGAGATGACGGTGGAGGAATACATTCAAAACCGTGTGGACAACGCTTCCTCTGCGAATAAGGAAAGCATGGAGCGGGCCCTCCGCGCCGCCTTTGGCGACACCTCCATCACCGTGAAGGAGGACATTGCCAACGAGCTGAGCACACTTCTGGGTGTGGATAAACAAACCGTTCTGGAAAAGCTGGGGAAGACCAACCGTGCCGACGAGACCATCAAGCGCAAGGTGGAGCTGGACGAGGCGACCCCCGTGCGGGAAATGGTTTCCGCCAAGCTCTATTCCCGATACATTCATTTCGTGGAGGAATCCAAGCGCTACTATCCCTACGGCTCTCTTGCCAGCCACATCATCGGCTTCACCAACGCCGAGGATGACGGAGTTATGGGCGTGGAGGCCTATTATAACGAGCTTCTGGAGGGAGTCCCCGGAAAGATCGTCAGCGCCAAGGACGGCAGAGGCGGAGAAATGAGCTCCAAGTACGAAAGCTACGTGATGGCCCAGGACGGTACCGATCTGATGATCACTCTGGACTGGACCATTCAGCGCATTGTGGAGAAGCATCTGCAGACTGCTTTGGAAGAGACCAATGCCCAAAACCGTGTGGTGGGTATCGTGATCGACGTGAAGGACGGCTCCATCAAGGCCTCCAGCGTTATGCCGGATTACAACCTGAACGATCCCTACACTCTGGACGAGGCGTCCCAGGCGCTTCTTGACAGTTTTGAAGGCACCGAGGAAGAAACCAATCAGAAACGGTCGGACCTTCTGTACGCCCTTTGGAAAAACAAAGCCATCACCGAGCTTTACGAGCCCGGCTCCACCTTCAAGCAGATCACCGCGTCCATGGTGCTGGAGGAAAATCTGGTGAAAGTGGAAGAGACCTTCCAATGCGGCGGCTCCATTCGCATTCCCAACTATCCCCGCCCCATCCATTGCCACCGTTTGGCGGGACACGGCGTGTTGAATTTCGGCGGAGCTCTGCAGCAGTCCTGCAACCCCGTGTTCGTGAAAATGAGCGAACGC
>JAZNGI010000065.1:0-2055 GCA_045576375.1 Eubacteriales bacterium | reverse complement strand
CTGCAGGATGTGACAGCCTTGGAGGAGGGGCTAATAAACACCCCCTTGGCTCTTTCCCCCTTGAAGCAGCGCCTGCGGGAGCTCGCCTTGGAGGAGTTTTTCCCGGGAATCTCCGAAGAAGATCTGGCTCTTCATCTTCTTTCCTAAAATGAAAAAACAGCCGTCTTTCGGCTGTTTTTTGTGTGATACCGCTTGTTCTTTTATCCCTTAAGCTTAGCCTTGGCCACCCAAAGGCTGGGCTTGCGGTCGGCATCTCCTGTGAGGATCACGCTCACGATCTCTCCTGCTTTCAGATCGGGGGAGGGGGCAAACGCGGTGTAAATGAAATTTTCGGTGTATCCGTAAGCACGGTTTCCCGAAACCTTTTCCACCAGCACCTTCATTTCTCTGTCCTTGAAATCCTCGATCGTTTCCCGGGCTATTTTGCTTCCCAGGGAAAGAAGCCTGGCGCAACGGTCTTTTCGTTGGTGAACGGGAATTGGATTTCGCATTTCGGCTGCAGGTGTCCCGGGCCGTTCGGAATAGGGGAAAACGTGGGAATGAAGAAGCATTCCCTTTTCTATCACTTGAGCGCTGTCCTCCAGATCTGCTTCCAATTCCCCGGGAAATCCGCAGATCAGATCGGCGCTGAAGGTCACGTCGGGAAAATGCCGTCTCACGGTTTTAAACACGTCTAAGATATCTTTTTTCCCATAATCCCGCTTCATCATTGCCAGGATCCGATCGCTCCCCGATTGAACGGAAAGGTGAAAGTGGGGAAGGATCTTGGGGATGGCGCTGAGGCGGCGGGTGAATTCCTCCGTGAAAAGCGTGGGGCGCAGAGAGCCGAAGCGAATGCGCTCGATTCCTTCCACGGCACTGATCCGTCGGGCAAGATCGGCAAGGTCGGTTTTTTGTTCCAGGTCGCGGCCGTAAAAGGAGGTTTCAATTCCCGTCAGCACCACTTCCCTGAAGCCGTTTTCCGCCAGGCGGCGGGCCTCTTTTTCCACTTCCTCCGGCTTTCGGGAACGGACGGGACCGCGCAAATGGGGCACGATGCAGTAGGTGCAGAAATTGTCGCACCCGTCTTCGATCTTAATGAACGCACGGGTGTTGCGCGAAGAGCTCACCGAAGCCGAATCGTAATGAGTCATTTCGTCTCGGGAAGGGCAGGGGTTCGGACAGGGAAGTCCTTCCAGCACCCGTTGTACGAACAGGGGCTTGTCCGTGTTTCCGCACACGAAGAGTCTTTCCCCGGCGGGATATTCCTTAAAATGGGCTTGAATGTGGCAGCCGCACAGGATGACGATGGCGTGGTTTTCCTGCGCCGCCTGGCAGATCCTGCGAATGGTCTGGCGGCACTTTCTGTCGCTTTCGGCAGTCACCGAGCAGGTGTTGATCAGATAGGCGTCACAGTTCTCCTGCGCGGATACGATGGTGTAGCCGTGTTTGGTAAACACCTCGGCGCAAGCCTGGCTTTCATATTGATTTACCCTGCATCCCAGCGTGGTGACCGACGCTTTTTTCTTTTCCATTGCGCTTTCCATCAGAAAATGAAGTCGAATTGATATCCCTCAATGTCCACCGTGTCGCCTTCGTTGATTCCGGCGGCCTCCAATGCCCGGATCACGCCCTTTTCCCGAAGCATCTTCTGGAAGAAGGAGAGGGATTCGTAATCGGTGAAGTTCACGTTCCCGATCAGTTTCTCCAACCAGGCGCCGGTAACGTAGAACACGTCGTCCTCCTTGTTGACCTCAAAGGAGAAGTCCTTGGGGGATTCTTCTTCCTGCACGAATTCCGCCTCGTATTCCTTCATGGGAGGGAGGGTCTGCAATTTTTGCCATACGATTCGCAGCAACTGCTTGATGTTTTGGTTGGAGGCGGCGGAAATGTAAACAAGCTCCACCTCGTTGGCTTTGCAGTAGTCCTCCAGCTCTTGGCGAATCTCGTCGCTGATGCCCACGTCGCTCTTGTTGGCCGCAATGATCTGAGGGCGTTTGGCTAATTCCTCGCTGTACTTTATTAATTCCAGGTTGATGGCTTCAATGTCGTCCACGGGGTTTCTTCCTTCGCTTC
>JAZNGI010000064.1:0-5249 GCA_045576375.1 Eubacteriales bacterium | reverse complement strand
CACAGAACGACATGGCTACGATCCGACTTTGAGAAAAGAGCGTTTCAAAGTCTTCCTTCCTGTCGCACACCACCGCCAGAGACTTTTCGGGAAAATACAGGCCGTCCAGCCGATCGGGAAAGAGCGGGGAGTAGGAGCAGTAAACGGGAAGAGTGGTTAATAAAAGAAGCTCTTCCAAAAATAAATGCCCCGTGGAAAACTTTTCACACACCAAGCAACGGCGCTCGGCCAGTTCTTCAAAGCTTCTCAGGCGGGAAAGCCCGTTTTTGTTAAAACCCGAGGTGATGCGGATCTGCCGTTTGCCGTCGCCCTTGGCGTTCAGCTCCTTTGCGGCAAAGCGCCTTGCCGCACCTCGGAGCTTTTCCCGATTAAAATTCAGCAATGCCAGGGTGCGGCATCCTTTTTCCAACTGTCCCGCCGCTTTCAGATAGGCGTATGCGGCGGCGGTGTGTTTGGATTTCTTCTCCGTGAGTCGGAGAATGGTCTCCCGCTTTTGGCTGAGCTTTTGCGGATCCCAGTAGCTTCCCGTGTAGAGGATCTTCCCCACGCATCCGGGGTATTTGGGGTCGGCGGTGTGGGGAGCGGTGCCGTCGATCACGGCAATATGTTTGCCAAGGTTTAGCACCCCGTCCAGAGAATCGGGGTCGGAGGAGCATAAAAAGCGTTCCGTGGGATCTCCCGCCTTTTCCCAGGCATCGGCGATCTGCTTCATCAGATGGCTCTTCCCCGTGCCGGGCCCTCCCTTAATGATATACAGGGCGCTGAGACTCTCTTCGGAAAAAATAAGATCAAAATAACTGCGAAATCCCTCACAGGTGTTTTGGGAGGCAAAAAAAACAGGCTTGGCTCTTTCGTTCACTTGACGGCTCTCCTTTATTGCGGTTTGCCATCAGTTTATGCAATTTTTCTTTTTTTGCTCAAAAAGATCCTCCGTCGGGGGATCGCTTTTCGTCTGCAACGGGGCTTTTCTCGGCCGTTTTTTCTTCTTGTTAGGATGATCCCTCGGGGAAGTGAATATCGTGTGAAGAGAAGATTTTTTATAAAAAGCAAACAGAGGAGGGATTTTTTTTGTCGGTTATCGATCTTCATTGCGATGCGCTCAGCCTTGCCGATGAAAACGGCGTTTTGCGGGGGCAGGTCACGGTGGAAAAAATGAAACGGGGCGGGGCTTTGGCTCAATGCTTTGCGGTGTTTGTTCCCCCCGATCAAGAGCAAAGCGCCTACGGGAATTATCTTGCCGCCGTCTCGCGCTTTTATAAACTCCTGGAGCGGGAAAAAAAGGAGCTTTCCTTGGCGCTGTCCCCGGAGGATGTTTTAAACAACGAGAAAAACGGCAAGATCAGCGCCGTCCTTACCGTGGAGGGCGCGGCGTTTTTGGAGGGAAGAGAGCGGGGGCTGGAGGAGGCCTATGCTTTGGGGGTGAGAATGCTTTCTCTTACCTGGAACCACCCCAACTTTCTGGGCTTTCCCTGTAGCTTGGAGGAGAGGGAAGACGCCTTGGGTCTGACACGGGCGGGGGAGGAAACGGTGGAGAAAATGCAGGAGCTGGGGATCCTTCTTGATGTTTCCCATTTGAGCCGCGGCGGCTTTGAACGGGTGGCAAGGCTTTGCAGGAAACCGTTTTTGGCTTCCCATTCCTGCTGTTATGCCCTGTGCCCCCACCCGAGAAACCTGCGGGACGATCAGCTCCGCCTTTTGGGAGAAACGGGCGGCGTGGTGGGGCTTAATTACTATTCTCGCTTTCTTCGCCCGGGGGCATCGCAGTCGCAAATTGCGGATCTTCTTACCCACGCCCGACACATCGTAAACGTGGCGGGAATCGAGGCTTTGGCGCTGGGGAGCGATTTTGACGGCATCGACACTCCCGTGTCCTTCGGAGATTGGGCGGGGATGGAAGAGTGGACTCGGGCGCTCTCGCGGGAGTTTTCTCCCCGGGAGGCGGAAAAGATCTGTCGGGAAAACTTTCTTCGGCTTTGGAAAGAAGCGGGGAGAGCTTCAATACCCCATTGACAAAGAAGAAGATCTGAGGTATAATAAAAAATGGTTCTGTATATATTTTGATCATTTCTCTTTTTGCTTTGGCAAAAGGAAAGGAGAATTATTTTGAAATCGTTTTTTTCCAACACCAATCGGATGATCGCCGTGATCGCCGCGGGCATTGCCGTGGTGATGATCGCGGTGGCGCTGATCATCAACTCCATTCTTCATTCCGGCCCCGCGCTCTCGCTTCCGGGAACGGTGGAGGGCACCGCTTCCCAAAGCCAAACCCAGCAAGGGGATAAAACCACACAAGAAGAGACTCTCACCCGAGAGGAAACGGCAGAGACTTCCCAAGCCCCCGCTTCTTCCTCTTCTCAGAGCGCTTCCTCATCCCAGAGCGCTTCTTCTCAGAGTGCCTCCTCTTCCACGGGAGAAACTCCCGCGGTTCCCGCTTCCTCGCGGGTTCCCGCCACCAGCACCCGCAAGCAGCTGACCGTGAGTACGTCGGGAGAGGGTGCGGGGGATGAGTTTGATCCTCCTGCCACCACGGTGAAAAAGCCCGCCTCGGCATCTACCACGAAGAAGCCTGCGGCTCCCGCGGCATCCACAACCAAAAAGAATTCCGTTCCCGCGGCATCCACCACGAAGAAGCCTGCGGTTCCCGCGGCCTCCTCTGCCGCAGCCGTTTCCTCTTCTGTTTCTGCCGGATCCACGGCGGCAGCTACCACTCAGACTCCTGCCTCTACCGCCGCGACGGTGATCCCGGCGTCCACCGCGGCAGCCACCACAACGAAAATTTCGGTTGCCACCGACGATCCCAACGCCGGCTGGGGGCCCATTCAGAAGTTGTGAAGTCTTTTAAAATGACGGTGGCGGGGTGTAAAGTCCTGGTAAACTACCGCTACGACCGCTGCTTGGATTATTGCAAGGATTATCTTACCTCCGAAGAATTTGTTCCCGACGTAGTTGCCTCGGTGAGTCGGGAGGAGCTTGAACAAACGTTGCAATCTGTGGAAGGGCTCTCTCCCGAGATGGCGGAGATCACCGCTCTTTACCGTCCCATCGCGCAAAAAATGCCCTCTCTGGGCGGCTTTGTGATCCACGGTGCTTCCATCAGCTATCGGGATAAGGGGTATTTGTTCACCGCTCCCAGCGGAACGGGAAAAAGCACCCACATCCGTTTGTGGAAAAAGCACTTGGGTGCGCAGGTGGATATCGTCAACGGAGATAAGCCCATCATCACCGCGAGGGAAGAAATCTTGATCCACGGCACGCCCTGGGCGGGGAAGGAACGTTGGCAGAAAAACCGCTGTGTTCCCCTGGCAGGTATTTGCCTTGTGACCCGCGGCGAGAAAAACACCGTTCGCAGAGCAAGTGCGGAAGAATTTCTTCCTTTTTTGTTCCGCCAGACCTTTCTCAGCCCCGATGCTGAGATCACCCTGGCAACGATGGAGCTCTTGGACAAGGTGCTCACGCAGGTGCCGGTGTATCTTCTTTCCTGCAACATTTCCGAGGAAGCGGTGAAATGCAGTTTTGAAGCAATGACGGGGGAGAGCTATCCTCCCCAAACGAAGGAGTAAGGGTTATGAAGTTAAAAAAAGGCTTTGTGCTTCGAGAAGTGGCAGGTCAAAAACTGGTCATCGCCACGGGAGAGGCAAGCAAGAGCTTTAAGGGAATGATCAAGCTCAATGAAAGTGCCGCCACCATCTGGCAATGGCTCATTGACGGAACGGACAGTGAAAAAGTGGCCGAAAAACTGACGGAGACCTACGGGCTCAGCCCGGAGCAAGCCGCCGAGGAAGCCGCTCGCTTCGTAGAAAAAATAGCCCAAGCGGGTTTTTTTGAGGAATGAAAAGCGCTGAGGAGATCCGCAGAGTTCTTTCGGAGGAGGGCGTGTTTGTCAGCACCTCCGTGGGAGTCAGTATGTGGCCCATGCTGAGAAGCCGCAGGGACACCATTGTGATCGAGCCCTTGCGGGGGCGCCTGAAGAAGTTCGACGTTCCTCTGTATCACCGAAACGGAAAGCTGATCCTCCATCGGGTGATCCGCGTGTGCCCCGAGGGATACGATATTCGGGGAGATAATTGCATCGGCACGGAGAAAAACGTGCCGGAGAGTTGCATTCTCGGCGTGCTCACGGGCTTTTGGAGAGGCGAAAAAAAGGTGGAGCTTTCTTCCTTTTCCTACCGTTGCTACGTGAGAGTGTGGCATTTTGTTTTCCCCTGTCGCCTGGCTTTGAAAAAAATGCGCGCTTATCTCAAGGCGGCGCTTGCCCGCGCAAAGCGTTTGTTTCATAAAAAGAACACCAAATGAAAAAGCCGTCGCCCGACGGCTTTTGTTTTGCAAAGATAGAATGGAGCACATCAACGCCGCCCGTTGCCCGAAGTAACGCAGATTTCCACAAAAAAGTTGCGTCTGTCTCTTGTGGCTTTGTTCAAGCTTACAAATGTAAAAAAAGAAGGGAGAGCTTCTCCCAACCCCCTTGACAAATCGGGGAAAAGGTGTATAATATATGCATAAAACATGAATACGAATTATAAATATTCATAAACAAGGAGGAAGCGGCACAGTTCCGCAAGCAGAAAAATGGATAAGAAAAACATTAAAAAAGTCGTTCTCGCTTATTCCGGAGGCTTGGACACCTCCATCATCATTCCGTGGCTGAAGGAGAATTACAATAACTGTGAGGTCATTGCCGTGAGCGGCAACGTTGGCCAGGCAGACGAGCTGGAAGGTCTGGAGGAGAAAGCCATCAAGACCGGTGCCAGCAAGTGCTACATTGAAGATCTCACCGAAGAGTTTGTGAATGACTACGTGATCCCCACCGTGAAAGCGGGCGCTTTGTATGAAGAATATATGCTGGGCACCTCCTTTGCCCGCCCCGTGATCGCCAAAAGAATCGTGGAGATCGCCAAGGCCGAGGGTGCCGATGCCATTTGCCACGGATGCACCGGAAAGGGCAACGATCAGGTGCGTTTTGAGCTGACCATCAAGGCCTTCGCGCCCGATATGCCCATCATCGCTCCCTGGCGTGAGTGGAACATCAAGAGCCGTGATGAGGAGATCGAGTACGCAGAGAGCCATAACGTGCCTCTGAAGATCAACCGCGAGACCAACTACTCCAAGGATAAGAACCTGTGGCATCTCTCCCACGAGGGTCTGGATCTGGAGGATGCGGGCAACGAGCCTCTTTACGAAAAGAAGGGCTTTTTGGAAATGGGTGTCAGCCCCATCGAAGTCGGAGGCCAAGCGGTCTTAGGAAGACAAGT
>JAZNGI010000063.1:0-4830 GCA_045576375.1 Eubacteriales bacterium | reverse complement strand
TTCTTCCTCGGCCTTTTCTTTGGCCAGCCGCTCTTCCTTCTCCTTGATGGCGGCAAGCTCTGCGGCGCTGGGCACCAGCGTCACCTTACCGTCAATATAGGAATTGATGTCACGGATCTCGTTGGCCAGGGTGAGGCACTCCAAAACGAGGTTGACCTCCTCCTCTTCCAGCGTGCCGGACACGGTCTTCTCCACACCGTGCTCTGCCAAAAGAGCGATGAGCTCCTTGGTCTTCATATTGATTTCTTTGGCAAAACTGTTGATTTTGACTTTCTTAAATTCTTCAGCCATGAAAATCCCTCCGTTACTCGCTTTATGATTTGTGCTTTATGATTCTTTTGTTTTTGGGGCCTGTAGTGCGTCATATACAAGCCGAATGACCGAATGTTTGGCGATCCCCGCTGCGGAAGTCAGTCTGTTGAGCCCCACGCAAGCGGAAAGCGCATCCATATCCAAGGAAACCTCAAACAGCTTCACGCCGTGATAGGCACAGCTGTTGCGGATCCGTTTTTTCGTGTTTTCCGAAGCATCCTTTGCCAGGAGCACGCATTGCACCTTCTTTGCGCGGATGGCGTCGCGGATGATCTCGGTTCCCGTGAAGACCGCTCCCGCTTTGCGGGCGATCCCCAGGGCAAACTCAAGCTTGCTCTTCATTGTCCTTGAGCTCCTGTTCCAGACGAAGATAGATCTCCTGGGGAATCTCCACGTCCAGAGAGCGATCCGCCCGACGGGATTTCTTCAGTTTGAGAAAGCAGGCGGTGTTCTTGCAGAGGTAAGCCCCTCTTCCCGACTTCTTCCCCACAAAATCCAAACCGATCTCTCCCTCGGGAGAGCGGACGATGCGGATCAGCTCGTTCTTGGGCTTGCTTTCGTTACAGCCAAGACACTTTCGGAGCGGTATCTTTTTTTGCATACTCAATCTCCCTGATAATCGGAAGGCTTGATGTCGATCTTATATCCCGTGAGCTTGGCGGCCAGGCAGGCGTTCTGCCCCTTCTTGCCGATGGCAAGGGAAAGCTGATCGGGCTCCACGATCACGCGGCTGGTGCGATCGTCGTTGACCTGAACGGACACCACGCTTGCGGGAGAAAGAGCGGCGCGGATGAATTCCGCGGGATCCTCGCTGTACTTCACGATATCGATCTTCTCGCCGGAAAGCTCGTTGGCGATGTTGTTCTTTCTCATTCCTCTCATGCCGATGCAGGCGCCGATGGGATCCACCTCGGGGTCACGGGAGTAAACGGCGATCTTGGTTCTGCTTCCCGCTTCTCTGGCAATGGAGTGAATGATCACGGTTCCGTCCTGAATTTCGGGAACTTCCATTTCAAAAATGCGCTTCACCAGGCCGGGATGGGTTCTGGAGAGGATCACAATGGGACCTCTGGTCTCCTTCTTCACGGCGCAAACGTACACCTTCACGCTGTCTCCCACCACAAAACGCTCGCCGGGGATCTGCTCGGAGCGCACCAGGGTTGCCTGGCTGGATCCCATTTCCAGCACCACGTTGCCCGTGACGGGATCCACCATGGATACGGTGGCGGTGACAACTTCTTCCTTCTTGCTTTCGTATTCACGGATCATCATTCCGCGCTCTGCCTCGCGGATGCCCTGGATAATGACCATCTTCGCGGTCTGAGCGGAGATTCTTCCGAAATTCTTGGGCTTGATCTCGTATTCCATCACGTCGCCGAGCTTGGCGCGCTTCAGGCGGAGTCTGGCTTCTTCCAGGGTGATCTCGGTCTGCTCGTCAAGGACTTCCTCCACGACGGTTCTCTGAACGAACATTCTGACATTTCTCTTTACGGGATCCAAACTGATCCTGACGTTGCTCTGCCCGTTATTATCTTTTTTATACGCAGTGAGCAAGGCGGCTTCCACCTTTTCCAGCATGTACTCCTTGGGAATCCCCTTATCTTTTTCAAGGGCCTCGAGCGCATCAAAAAATTCGTTGTTCATTGTTTTTTCCTTTCCTGTGTAAATTCTGTCTTAATCTTCGTAAACCGTTCGGATCTTGCTGCATTCACTTAAGGGGAAGCGCAGGATGCCGTTTTGCTCCGTGGCGATCCTCACAAAGCCCTCTTCCTCTTCTTCCAGAATCCCCGTGACCTGCTTGAGGCCGGCGAGAGCGCCGTAAGACTCGTTCAAAGGCGCGTAGAACCCCACGGTGACCTTCCAGCCTTTGCAGAACAAAAGATGCTCCCGGCTTTTCAGCACCCGATCCACGCCCACGGAGGAGACCTCCAGATAATAATTCTCTTCAATGGGGTCCATTTGGTCGATGATGGGATTGATCGCTCTGGTCACGGCCTCGCAATCGTCCAGCCCAATGCCCTCGGGACGGTCGATACTGACCACAAGATCCAGCTCCGATCCTTCCTTTACAAATTCCACGTCCCACAAAAGATAGCCCATGGAGCTGACCGTGGGAGCGATAGCCTCACGCACGCGGGAGGCAACGTTTAGTTTGGAAGAGGATTTCTTGGCCATCCGTTCACCCGATTTCTTCAAAATTAAAAGAGAGGCATCAATCCTCTCTTCTACCATACTCTTCATTCTTCATCTATTATATCACAGTTTTTTTGAAAATACAAGAGCTTTTTTGAAAAAAACCATTTTCTTCTAAAGAAAAAAGAAGGGGCTTCCTGCGAAGCCCCGTTTTCGTTCAGTTCAGACCGAACAGAAGGATGATCACAGCAACGATGATCAGGATCCAAAGAAGGGAGTCGCCTTCGAAAAAGTTATTCTTGCAGCAGTTCATGGTAATACCTCTTATTGCTTACTCGCGCTTGCTCTTTTCAGAGCCCGCGCTGTACTGTTATCATATGCCGAGGCCTTGTTTTGGTTCGGTTTCCCTCTCCTTCTCTAAATTCCCTCTTGGCGAAAAGTTGACATTTTCCCCGGGTTATGATATGATAGAAGCCGAAAACTCCAAAAGGAGAAGCAATATGAAAAAACAGCCCTTGAAAACAGCGCTCTGCTTTCTGTTGCTCCTGGGAATGCTGCTTCCCCACTCCCCTCTTCTTTCCCTTGCCGCGGCTCAGGAGCCCGTCAGCGGATCGGTGGTGACCACCTCCATGGTGAACATCCGCACGGGCCCGGGAACCAACTACTCCATTCTCACGGACTCGGCGGGAAAATCCATTCGACTGGAAAACGGCCACAAGGTGACCGTGGGAGAATCTGCAGAAAGCGAAGACGACGCCAATCCCGGCTTCTGGTATCATATTTCCTTTACATACGGTAACAGCCAGTACAGCGGCTACATCTACAGCGTTTACGTTACCGTTGACCAAACCGAAACGGACATTATCATCTCGGAAGATTTTGAAAAGCTCATTGCCGATCTGCCCGAGGGTTACAAGGATCCCTTGCGGCGCTTACACACCCTGCGCCCCTCCTGGCAATTCAAGATCCTCAACACGGGCCTTGACTGGAAGGTGGCGGTGGATAACGAATGCGTGTACGGACGAAGCCTGGTGAACACCTCCATTCTTTCCCAGCGCTCCACGGACAGCTCTTGCTACAATTGGCTCACCGACACCTACACCGCCATTGAAGGCTCCACCTGGTTCCAGGCCTCCCGGGAGACTGTGGAACACTACATGGACCCGAGAAACTTCCTTGCGGAAGAGAACGTGTTTCAGTTTGAAGCCCTTTCCTACGAGAAGAGCACCCAGAACATTTCCGGAGTGGAAAAGATTCTCTCTGGCTCCTTTATGGACGGGGTGAAGATCTCCGACGGTTCCTCCAAGCTTACCTACGCCGAAGTTTACATGAAGGCCGCCGCCCTTTCCAACGTGAGCCCCTACCATTTGGCGGCAAGGACCATCCAGGAGGTGGGCAAAAAAGGCGGAAAAGGCACCAGCGGCACCACCGATGGCTACGAGGGATACTACAATTTTTACAACATCGGCGCCACCACGGGCGTGATGGCGGGACTCAAATACGCCAAGACCGGCGGCTCCCTCTCCGCAGAACAGAAAAAGCAATATCTCCTTCCCTGGAACTCTCCCTACAAGGCCATTGTGGGCGGAGGCATCTTCATCGGAGTCAACTACATTAACCAGGGACAGAACACCCTGTATTTGGAAAAATTCGACGTGGAAGCCACCAACGGTCTGTACTGGCATCAGTACATGACCAACGTTTCCGCCGCCTATTCCGAGGGCAGAAACATTTATAACACCTACAAGGCCCTGGGGCTTCTGGATTCTGCGCTGACGTTTGTGATCCCCGTATATAACAACATGCCCGAGAAGGCCTGCCCCCTTCCCACCAAAACGGGGAGCATTAACAACCGACTGAAAACTCTCGCCGTGGGCGAGCTTCCTCTGACCCCTACCTTCAGCCACGACGTGAACACCTACTCCATCGTTCTGGAGGATACCACGCTTACGGAGGTCAACGTGACTGCCGTACCCGTAACCCAACTGGCAAAGGTTTCCGGGAGCATCGGCAAGCAGACTATCCGCTCCGGGCTGAACACGCTGACCATCACCGTAACCGCGGAAAACGGAGACAAAAACCATTATACCGTTTACATTGCCACCTCCGCCGATCTAATTCCCGACACCCCGCCGGAGGTGCCCCCCACACAGGAGGATCCAAAGCCCCAACCCACGGGAAGCTTCAATATAACGCTCCCTCACAATTCCTGGCAGATCTGGGGGCTTTCTCCGGGCAGTGACGTTTCCGCGCTGATCGCGGGATTGGGTCTTTCCGGAACGGCAACGGCCACCGTGACGGACAGCAACGGTGCAGTGATCACCGAGGGAAAAGTCACCAACGGTATGTTGATCCGCATTCAGTTGGACGGCAATAACACCTACT
>JAZNGI010000062.1:0-8069 GCA_045576375.1 Eubacteriales bacterium | reverse complement strand
GTCATAGCGATGACGTCACGGTCCCGCAGCTCAAAGCCTTCAAACTCGGCCGCTTCCAGCACGCTGTCGGTTACAATGGCGGCAAGATCGTCGCCCTCACGGATGATAGGACAACGAATTCCTCTGGATATGGTTCCGACTCTGCGTTCTTTGTTTTTCATAAAACATCCATCCTTCTTGCATCAAATTTAAATGGGTTGATTCAGTCGGCAAATCAAAAAAAGATTTACGCTATATTTTATAGCTTTTTTCGTCATTTGTCAATAGTTTTTTGCGTTTTTTTGACGGTGTGCCGCAGAGAGCTTGCCCCCTCGGCGATCCCTTCAACTCCCGGGGATCCCATCAAAACTTTTCTTCTCTTTTTTATGTTTTTTCGTTGACAAAGCCGGGAGAGTCTGCTACAATGGCCGCAAGAGAAAAGACGAGAAAAAAGAACGGCCGTGATTGCCATCGCCGCAACGAGAACCGATGGAAAATCAAAGGATATGAAATGAGCGGCCGGCGGCCGGCGGAGGAACAAGAAGCGCTATGATCTGCAAGCTTTGTCCCAGACAGTGCAACGTTGAAAGAACGGCATCCCTGTCTTCTTCGGGAAACCTTGGTTTTTGCCGAATGGGCAGTGCTCCCGTGGCGGCAAGGGCGGCCTTGCATTTTGGGGAGGAGCCCTGCATTTCCGGCACCAAGGGAAGCGCAACGGTGTTTTTTTCCGGCTGCAACCTGCGATGCGTGTTTTGCCAAAACGAGAAGATCTCCCACCGCAATTACGGAAAGGAGATCACCGTGGAGCGTCTGCGGGAGATCTACGGGGAATTGATCCGCCAAGGAGCCCACAATCTGAACCTTGTCAATCCCACCCATTTTCTTCCCGCCGTCGTTTCCTCCCTCTCCCCCAAGCCCTCCGTGCCCGTGGTGATCAACTCCTCGGGCTACGAATCCTCCGAGAGCCTCAAGGCGCTGGAAGGACTGGCTGACGTGTACCTGCCTGATTTTAAATACGCATACTCTGATCTTGCCCGCCGCTATTCGAAAGCGGAGGATTACCCCCAAAGGGCAATGGAGGCCATAAAGGAGATGCACCGCCAGCAACCCCGCCCCGAGTTTGACGAAAACGGAATGATGGTTAAGGGCGTGATGATCCGCCATCTGATCCTTCCCGGGCAGTTGGAGAACACCTTTGAGGTGATCGACCGCGTGCGGGACGGTTTCCCCAAAGGAAGCGTTTATTTGAGCCTGATGGCCCAGTACACTCCCTGCGGGGATCTGAAGGACTACCCCGAGCTCAATCGCACCCTCACCGAGGAGGAGTACCGACGGGCGGTGGACTACCTTCTCTATTCGGGCATTGAAACCGGTTTTTATCAGGAAAGAGACTGTGCATCAAAGGACTACATCCCCGACTTTTCCCTGCAAGGGATTCTATAAAATTCATCAACGAAAAAGGAGAATTACCATGATCCATCTTCCTCCCGCCGCTGTGCACCCCGATTCCAAGACCGACACCTATCCCCAAATTCAGGCAAGGATCAACGGGCAAGTCTGTAACGTCCGCACCTGCCGGGTTTCCGCTGTTCCCTTCAACAGCTATTGGCCAGGACATCAACGCCCCGTGGGACAATCGGAAGCGGCACCCTACCTTCGTTTTTTTGCCGATGAAACGGTGACGGTGGAGCTGACATACGCCTGTTCTGTGGAAAAAGCGGTGATCCGCCCCCTTCGCAAAGAGATCCGCCCCCAGATCCAAGGCAATACCCTGCGATTCACTTTGGAACAGCCGGGGGATTACGTGGTGGAGGTAGGTGGGATCCACGGGTCTTTGCACCTTTTCTTCTCCCCTCTCAAGAAGGCTCCTGCACCCGAGGACGTGACCTACTACTTTGGACCCGGCCTTCACTACCCCGTGGTTTTACACTTAAAGAGCAACGACAGCGTGTACGTACATCCCGATGCAACGGTGTTTGCCGCAGTCACGGCGGAAAACGCATCCAACATTCGCATTTTCGGCGGCGGTGTTCTCAACGCCTCTTGTGTGGAGCGTACCTTTGAAGGGTGTTACGAACTGTTGCCTGTGAGCAACATCCGAATGAAAAACTGCACAAACCTACGCATTGAGGACGTGATCCTGTTGGATTCCGCCTGCTGGGTGCTGGCACTTTTCGAGTGCGACAATATTGTCATTGACGGAGTGAAGATCCTCGGTCAATGGAGATATAACACCGACGGCATTGATCTGACCAATACCTCCAACGCTGTGATCAGAAACTGCTTTATCCGCTCCTTTGACGACACGGTGGTGATCAAACAGCTTGACGGTCACGACGTGACGGAGAACATTACCGTGGAGGATTGCGTGTGCTGGTGCGATTGGGGAAAAACCCTGGAGATCGGCCTGGAGACCGCAGGCGATGAGATCAAACAGATTCGTTTTTCCCGTTGCGATCTGATTCGAAACACGGTGGGAGCGATGGCCATCAGCAACGGAAACTACGCTGAGATCCACGATATTTTTTACGAGGACATTTCGGTGGAATACCAACAGGATTGCCTGCCGCCTCAGTTAGAAACCGCAGAAAAAACAGCTTACGATTACGACGTGCCGGTGCAGATGGCAAGGCTGATCCGTATACACAACAAAAAGTTTTCCGACACCTACGAAGTTGAAATTGCCGACCAGCGGGACCGCAAGCCCGGCAGAGTTCACGACATCAGCTACCGCAATCTCCAGGTCTTTACGGAGGATGGACTCCCCCTGCCCGAGCTACACTTCCGTTCTGAGTTTGATTCGGAGGTGTATTCCGACATCACCATAGAAAACGTGAAGGTAAACGGTGTGCCCGTTACCGATCTGAACACCTTCCCTCGGATGGTTAAAAATTCACAACTTCCCCAATGGAAATAAGAAACGAGCTCTCCGCTGAAAATCAGCGGAGAGCTTTTTAAACGCCGTATTTTTCCTTGATCCTCCGAAATTTTTCTCCGAAGGGCTTTGCTAAAAAAAACAGGAACAGGCCGTTGGAAAGAGAATACAAAAGCGTGTGGGGGACGGACGTGACCAAAGCAGCCGAATACAGGGAGGCGTTGAGGGTTTCGGAAGACCACAGCGCGACCCAAAGATCCATTACAAGAGAAAAAAACACGCCGCCCAACGCACCGAAGGCAATGAGTGCCCAACGTTTTTTTTGCAACGGCACACGGAATACGGCGGCAAGCACCCCCAAGAATCCCCAAGCCACCATTTGAAAGGGGGTCCAGGGGCCGTGGCCGAAAAAGAAGTTGCTCACCAAGGCCGCAAGGGCCCCGCACAAAAAGCCCGCACCGGTGCCAAAATACATCCCCGTGAGCACGCACAGGGCGGCGACGGGTTTAAAATAGGGGATCAATCGGCCGATGACGCAAAGAGAGGCCATGACGCTGACGATGACCATTCGCCTGCTTCCCGTTTTCTTTTTTTCAAAATCGGAAACGAAATAGACCAAGGCGAGAACGGCCACGGCGAGGATGGCAAGCCAGTAGTGCTTTTCCTTTCCCAGTAAGGCGGCAAGAAGCACCGTGACGGGGATGAGCACGAAGGGAACGAATTTCCCGAGAAAGCTTCGGAGCCGGGAATTTTTGATGACGATCACGGCTTCTCTCCGTTTCTGCGGCAAAGCTGTGCCGCCTCTTCCACGGTGAGCACGCCGTCAAAATGGCCGCGGGTCATTCGGTTGGCGCAAGTGGTGTAGAATCGGTTATTGGAAAAGAAGCTTCTTTTCTCTTCGCAACAAACGCTTTTTCCTTGAAACAGCAGGGCGCAACGGTCGGCACAGCGGGCGGCAAATTCCACGTCGTGCGTGACGGTGACCACGGTGATTCCCTTTTGTTTGAGAGAGCGGATGCAACAAAGCAGCTGCTCCTTTTTTTCTTCATCCAGGCCTTTGGTGGGCTCGTCCAGCAAAAGCAGGCGGGGACGGGCGGCAAGGGCCTTGCACAAAGCCAAAAGCTGCTGTTGGCCTCCGGAAAGATCGTAGGGATGAGAAGAATAGAGCGGGGAAAGATCCACGCCCAAAAGCGCCTCCCCTTCTTTGCAATCCCTGAGCTCTTCTTCCACGGTGGAACAAAGAAAGGTGTTTTTTACGTCCTGGCATAGGAGGGCAAGATTTTCCCGATACAGTTCTCCCCCGCCATAGGCCTTTAACGGTTTCCCGAAGAGCTTGACTTTCCCTTCCCAGGGACGGAGGATCCCCGCCGCCACGGAAAGGGCGGTGCTTTTTCCCGATCCGTTGGCACCCAGGATACAAAAGGATTCTCCGCAAAAGACCTTCAGATCCAGTCCTTGGAGAACATCGGGGCCTTTTTTTTCGTAAGAAAAGCGAACGTTTTTCATTTCCAGGGCACAAACTCCCCCTGTCGGAACGGCAGAGGGGGGCAGGGAGCGCACGGTGTTGGAAAAATTGGAGGAAACATACTCTCTCCCCTCCCGCACGGTGAGAGGTGCTTTTCCTTTTCCGTTTAGGGAAAGAAACAAACGAGAAGCAGCGGGAAGCAAGGGGGCGCTTCGGGTTCCCCGAAAGCGGCTGACACTCTCTTGGGGAGAGCCGTCAAAGAGCAAGCTTCCCTCTTCCAGAAGCAACACACGGTGGGAAACGGGGAAAAGCTGTTCCAGGCGGTGCTCCGCCACGATCACGGCGGTGGAAAGCTCCCGATTGATCTTCACCAAATGGGAAACGAATTCCTCTGCGGCAATGGGGTCCAATTGGGAGGTGGGCTCGTCCAGCAAAAGAAGCTGAGGATTGGTGGCCATGGCGCTTGCCAGGTTTAAAAGCTGTTTTTGTCCTCCCGACAGCTCGTTGACCGAAGCGTCAAACCAATGGGAGATCCCGAAAAAGTCGGCGATCTCACACACCCGTCGGTGAATAAATTGACGAGAATACCCAAGATTCTCCAAACCGAAGGCAAGCTCGTGCCACACCTTATCGGTGACGATCTGTTCCTCGGGATGCTGGCAGACAAAGCCGATCCGCTCGGCACTTTCTTTCTGAGGGAGATCCTCCAGGGGAGCTCCTTCAAAGAGAATCTGCCCTTCCCGTCTTCCCAAAGGGGCAAGCTCTTTTTTCAAAAGGCGAAGAAGGGTGGATTTTCCCGAGCCCGTTGCGCCGCAGAGGGTGAGAAGCTCTCCCCTTTTCACAGAAAAGGAAAGCTCCCGAAGCACGGGACGGGAAGCGGCGGGATAGGAAAAGCTTAAATTTTTCGATGCAAGAAGTTCCATTTGACCTCCTCCATGACACAAAGGATCACGGGCAGAAACGCCAGCAGGGCGTAGGAAAAATAACCAAACAGCTCCCAAAAGTTCAGGGGGGCAAATTCCACCGTGGGAAAACAGGAAAATACAAAGCCGCCGCAGGCGATAACAGTGAGCGCCGAAGCGAGGGATGCAAGGACGAGAAGAAGGAAAAGAATGTCCTTTTTTGTGAAGGTCTGTGGGGTGAAGCTGCTTCGCTTTCCCGCCCCGTAGCCCCGTGCCTCCATACTGTCGGCGGTGATGATGCCGTTTTCCAGCGCCCAGGTGGCAAGAGCGGAGAAGACCCGCGCCTCACTGCGAAGGCGGGAAAAGAGATTATCCTCGGTATAAAGCCCTAAGCCCCGCTGTGCTTGGCGGATCAGCTTCAGACGGCGGGAAAGCAAGGGCACAAAGCGCATGACCATGGTGAACAAAAGAGCAAACTTTTCTCCCCCGAAGCGCAGAACGCAAAACCATTGATCCACCCTCATCCAACGGGAAAAGGCCAAAAACCAATAGAGCATCCCCGCAAGGGCAACGCCCGAGAGAAAGCCGTAAAACAGCGCTTCCCCCGTGACGGCCCGATCGTTGACAAAAAACAAAAGGGTTTCTCCGCTGTGATTGAACACGGGATTCAGACAGGTGAAGAGGAACACGAGCAGAAGCATTGCCCCGTGGATCTTTTTCTTTCCTTCTCCCCCAACCAGAGAGAAAAAGGCGGTCCCGCCCCCGAGAGACAAGAGAAGCACCAAGGGATGGAAGGCAAACACGGGAATCAGGATCACCGCGAGAAACCAAAAAAACACGGCTAAAGGATGCCGCTCTTCAAAGCCTTTCAACAAAACACTTCCTTTACAGATCCTTTCCCAACTGAAGGGTATATTTCCATTCCACAAGGTCACCGTCGCAAAGCTTGACCTCGGCACAGCCCAGGCCGGATTCTTCGCCGTTGACAAAGAACATCCAACCGGAGAGCTCTCCGAACTGAAGCTCTCGGATCTCTTGGATCCCTCCGATATAGCAAAGAGCCCCGTTGCCCTTGATCTCCAAGCGGAGACGGTGAAGCTTAGCCCCACGGACCAGGACGTCATACACCGTGTCCCCTTCCATCAAAGGAATCGGCACACAATCCAGGATCACGCCGTTTTGGGGGATTCCTTTTGCGTCAACGGAACAAAGCGTATCGCAACGAACGGACAAAAGCACCTCTCCTGTTGCCGTTCCTTCCTCTGCAGAGGCATAATACTCCTCCGAAGAGCGAAAATCCAACCCCCACACTCCCCAAATCAACAGAGCCCCGCAAAGAAAAACGAAAAGAAAATTATTGAGATGGGTCTTTTTTTTGAGAACGAGAACCACGCCCGCAAGGAGAATCAAAAGCAAAACAACGACAGTGGCGGGAACACGATAGGAAAACGCAGGTGCGGCCGCCGAAGAAGAGGGCACCGTTACGGGAGTCGAAGAAGCTTTGGAGGAAACCGCAGGCTCCATGGCCCACAAAGGGGATTTCCCCGCAAAAAAACGTTCCCGACAGACCGCCGCAAGAAGCCCCTGCCCCGTGGCAATGGTGCCCGGAGCACCGTCGGCGGTGTGACAAAAGCCGCCCTCCCGATAAAAGGAAAAGAGCGCATCGGTAAGGGACAGGGAATCCTTCATAAAGCGGGGATCCGTGTCGGGATCGATCCCCAAGGCACAAAGGACGATCAGCACCTGGGCGGTGCTTTCACAGTTGGACACGCCGTAGCTTAAAAAAGTGCCGTCGGGCAGTTGGGCAGACTGTAAAAAGGAAAGGGCACGCTTTACGCAGGCATCCTCTTGAGTCTTCCCCGAAACAGCCAGGGCGCGCAGAGCCATTGCCGTTACGTCCACGTCGGAAGCGCCTCCCCTAAGACTCCAGCCGCCGTCGGGAAGCTGTTGCTCCAAAAGACGCTGCTGCACCCCCGCATCCGAGGACAGGCCGCGGGAAAAGAGCAGAAGAGAAAGCACGTCGCTCATAACTCCCTCTCCGTTGGCCGCGACAAGAGATGACGGGTCTTCCCCTCCCAGATACAAAACCAGGGCGAGATTCTGACGGGTTGCCGAACCCAAAAGCGCGGAATCGGAAGAAAGAAGCTCCCTTCCTTTTTGCAGGTAGGAAAAAAGTTTTGCGCCCTTGTCCATTCCCAGCAGAGCATAAGCAAAATCTTCTCCGCCGCCTCCCGCCAAAGGAAGAAGCTCTTTTTCTATCCATTCTCCTTCCTCAGAACAGCCCGCCTCTTTCACAACGGAAGCGAGGATCTCTTGGGAAGAAGGGTGGGCTTCGGCGCTCACGGGGACGAGCCCCGCCAAGGCACAAAGCGCCAGGAAAAGGCAGAAGAGTTTAATTTTCATGCTTTCTTGCCCAAATCACCGCTCCGCTTCCCGCCAAAAGGAGGAAAACGATGCCAATGCCAAAGGTGCTGTCGGAGGTTACGGGAGAGGGAGAAAGGGACGAAGCTTCGGGAATAACGGCGGAAGAGGCTGCAGCCTTCACTTCCACTCGGCAAAGAGGAGGAACGATTAGGGAATCCTCACTCAAGGCGCTGACAAGATAGGTTCCCGCTTCATGGAAGGTGAGGGTGACGCTTCCGTCCTGTGAGGTAACGGCGTCTGCCTTTTTGCCGTTCACCAGGATCTCCAAACCCGCCATGGGGAGAGTTACGGGATTCCACGAAGCATCAAAGGAAGCGCAAAGAGCCTTCAAAGAAACGCTTTCTCCCTCTTGGAGAGTAAGACTGCTTTCTTCAAAACAGCAAAACAGGTCACTGAAGGCAGCGGTATCGGTGTAAACGAAGGC
>JAZNGI010000061.1:0-10046 GCA_045576375.1 Eubacteriales bacterium | reverse complement strand
TGTCCTTCGATCGTATGTATCCCTCCGCCCAAGTGATCCGCCTGGAGCAGAATTACCGTTCCACCAAAACCATTCTGGAAGCCGCCAACGCCGTGATCGCCCAAAACACCAAGCGCAAGGGAAAGACCCTTTGGTGCAGCGGTGAGCAGGGGGAGAAGATCGTGGTCAATCGCTGTGAAAACCAGGAAGCGGAAGCCCTGTACATTGCCGATCGCATCAACGCCGCCGTCACCTCGGGCAAGGCAAGCTATAAAGATTTTGCCGTGCTCTACCGAGTCAACGCCGTGAGCAACACCGTGGAGAACGTATTTTCCAAAAGCGGTGTTCCTCACCGCTTGTTGGGGGGCACCCGCTTCTACGACCGCGCCGAGATCAAGGACATCGTGGCGTATCTGAGTGTCATTAACAATCCTTCGGATATCATTCGCCTCAAACGGATCATCAATCTTCCCAAACGGGGCATCGGCGACACCACCGTGGCTCGTCTGGAGCACCTGGCCTCGGAAGAGGGATGCTCGGTGTTTGAGGTGATCTCCCGTGCCGACCGTTATCCCGAGCTGAAAAAGAACGCCTCTGCTCTGATGAGCTTTGCCTCTCTGATCCGTCAGCTGAGAGAACTCTGTGAAACTCAAAAGCTTTCCCGCCTGTTCCGCGCCGTGATCGACCGTTCGGGCTACATGGAAATGCTGGAAAAGCAAGGGAAGGAAGCGGAGGACAGGAAGGATAACATCAATGAGCTGGTTTCCTCTGCCATGAGCTTTGAAGAAAAAAATCCCGAGGGCACACTCTCCGATTTTTTGGAAGAGGTGGCTCTGGTGGCCGATATCGACGGATACGACGAGCAGGCCGACAGCGTGGTTCTCATGACCGTTCACAGCGCCAAGGGCCTGGAGTTTCCCTATGTGTTTCTCTGCGGCATGGAAGAAAACATCTTCCCCTCGGGAATGAGCAGTATGAATCAGGAAGAGCTGGAAGAAGAGCGCCGCCTGGCCTACGTTGCCATTACTCGGGCAAAAAAACAGTTGTTTGTCACCCTCACTCTCAGCCGCACGCTCTACGGCTCCACCAAACACAATCCTCCCTCCCGTTTTCTGGAGGAGATTCCTCCTGTTCTGTGTCAGTCCAATCTCAGCCACAGCTTTGAGCGGATGACCAAGGACGATCTCTATCGCTCCGATTCCCGCCGCTACAGCGAAGCCCTTCCTCACTACGGCGGACGGGTGGGAGCCTACGGTATGCAACCGTTAGAGGAGCGCGGCGGGTACGCCTCCCGCGTGCCGTCCACGGCAAAATTCCCCGCGGGCATGAAAGCAACTCCCTATCCCAACGCCCCCTCCAAACCCTTGGTCAGCGAGATCTTTGCCGTGGGTGCCAGAGTGCGTCACAAAATGTTCGGTGACGGGGTGATCGCATCCGTGAAAAAGGTGGGAGCGGATGCCCTTTACGAGATCGACTTTGACAAGGCAGGGAGAAAAAAGATCATGGGAAGCTACGCCAAGCTGGTGGGCATCGACTAACGGATCGGGCGCGTTACGACGCGCCCCTTTTTCCTGCCCTTCTTTCCCGCACGCAGGCGTTGATGCACGCACCGATCAACAAAACCAGGTTGGTCAGATACAGCCACAAAAGCAGAATGATCGCCACGCCCACCGAGCCGTAGAGCAGGGAATAATCGTGGAGATGATCCACGTAAAAAGAGAACGCCGCGGAGAGAATGACCCAGGCAACGCTGCTGAAGGCGGTCCCTGCAATCACTTCTCCCGCTTTCATCGGGATCCCGGGAAGACAGCGGTATAAAACGAAGAACAACACGAAGATGAAGCCGCCGACCAATGCAAAACGGGCCAAAAGCCATAAGCGAACGAAGAATCCGTTGAGGGCGATCTGTTGTGATAGCAGTTGAAACAGCCATTCTCCCGCCACCAAAATCACCAAAGAAAGCACGATTCCCGCCACAAGAAGCACGGAGAAGAGTACGGCAATGAGAATTTCTCCGGGCGGCTTTTTTCCGGAGGGAAGTCCGTACACGGCGCAGATCTTTTCCCGCAAGGATAAGGCGATCCTTACGCAGGAGAAGATGCTCAAGGCCGATGCACTGATTGCCTGGCCTAAGTCAATGGAGCTGGCGTTGTCAAGGTATGAGCGGATCAGAGCGTAGATCTGAGAGGGAAGAATGTTTTGCATAAACAGATCTGCCGTCGGGCTGGAAAGCTCCAGCTTTCCCACGAAATAGCTGATGATCACCAGCAGAGGGAAAAGGGTGAACAAAAAGCTGTAGGATAAATTGGCGGAATGCGTGGTGACGCGGCATTCCTTGGCTTTTTTTGCGATGTCGGGGAGGAGAGAAGGGGAGGCGCGGCCGTGGATCCAAAGTATTTTCAAGAGATAGGGTTCCTTTCCTTGGGAAATCGGCAACAAATTCAAGCACGGGGCTTGATTTTTTCTTGTTTCTCTGCTATAATATTGTGTCGATATATTTTTTCTTTTTAGTAGTTATTCAAGAATTTTCCCGCCTTTACGGAGGATCGTATGAAAAAGATTTTGTTGTTGTTATTGGCCGTCTTGCTTTCCTTGAGTGCTTCCTGCGCTTCGGCGCCTCAAAGCACCACGGCCCAAACGGAAGAGACTCAGCCGGCGGTTTCCGTGGTTGCTCCCGTCAGCTCCGCCCCTGCATCCGTGTCTGCCCCCGCATCCAGTGCGGCGGTTCCCTCCACCACGGTGGCAAAGCCTCCCGCACAAACTGGGTTCTACAGTCCTCTCACCGGGCTTCCCGTTTCCCAGGAGCTTTCCAAGCAACGCCCCGTTGCCGTCATGGTCAATAACATCAAAGCCAGTATGCCCCAGATCGGCATCTCCCAGGCAGACGTGATCTACGAAGCTCTTGCCGAAGGAGGTATCACCCGCTTAATGGCCCTCTTTTTGGATTATAAAAACGTGGGCACCGTGGGCTCCGTCCGCTCCGCCAGAGACTATTATCTGGATTTCGCCCAGATTCACGATGCGATCTTCATTCACGCGGGCGGAAGCGAATTGGCTTATTCTCAGATCAAAAGCAGAGGGATCAACGCTCTGGACGGCGTGAGAACCACCGTGTCCGGTGTGTTTTGGAGAGATGCGGAACGCAGAAAGACCATGGCCTACGAACACACGATGGTCACCAGCGGAGAAAAGATCCTCTCGGGGATCCGTAAAATGAAATACCGCACGGAGAATGAAGCTGATTTTCAAAGCTCTCTGAAGTTCAACACCCAGGCCGTGGAGCTGTCCGGTTCCTCCGGTACGTACATCAAAATTCCCAATTCCAAGTCCTACGTGGCCGAGCTTACCTACGATGCCCAACAAGGACTCTATCTGAAAAATCAGTTCGGTAAGCCCCACGTGGACGGCGCCAACGGCCAGCAATTGGCCTTTACCAACGTTTTGGTGCTCTACACCCAACAAAAGACGGTGGACGACTACGGTCGCCTGGGCATTGATTTCACGGGAAGCGGCAAAGGGTATTATCTTTGCTCCGGCAAGGCCGTTCCCATTCAATGGTCCCGAAACGATCGGGACGGCGGGGTCACTCTCACCCATACCGACGGTTCTGCTCTGAAACTGAATCCGGGTAAGAGCTATATTTCCATTGCCTCCGACAAAATCTACTCCCAAACGATCATAAAATAACAAAGGACAAAAGGTATGCAAGCACTTAAATCTAAAATCGCCGCCGAGATCGCGGCTCTGTATCCCGACAGCGGACTCACTGCCGCTCAGACCGAAACTCTCTTTGATGCCACGCCCGACTTAAAAATGGGCGATTTCACTCTTGCCTGCTTTCGGCTGGCGAAAGTGCTGAGAAACGCACCCAACCGCATTGCCGACGGACTCTGCTCCGCTTTGCAGGGTAAGATCCCCGAGCTTGAAAAGCTGGAAAGTGTGAACGGCTATCTGAATTTCTTTGTCAGCGATTCCTATAAGATCGCCAATATGCTCGCCATGGACGCTCTGGGCACCGAGTACGGCAAGAACACCGACGGCCAAGGGAAAACCATGTGTATCGACTATTCTTCCCCCAACATCGCCAAGCCCTTCCACATCGGCCACCTGGGCACCACCGTCATCGGAAACAGCATCAAACGTCTGTTTAGTTTCTCCGGCTACCGTTGCGTGGGGATCAACCACCTGGGCGACTGGGGAACTCAGTTCGGAAAGCTCATCGTTGCTTATAAGCTGTGGGGAGATAAGGAAAAAATCAAAACCGACGGCGTGAACGAGCTGGCAAGAATCTATAAGCTCTATTACGACGAGAGTCAGAAGGATCCCGGGCTGGACGACCGTGCCAGAGAAGAATTTGCCAAGATGGAGCGGGGAGACGAGGAGAATCTTGCCATTTGGCAGTGGTTTAAGGATATCAGTCTCGACGGCAAGTTTATGAACGTCTATCGGCTTTTGGGCATTGAGTTTGAGAGCTACGCAGGCGAAAGCTTCTATAACGACAAGATGGACGCCGTGGTGGAGGAACTGAAGGAGAAGGCTCTTTTGGTGGAAAGCGACGGTGCCATGGTGGTGGATCTGGAGGAATTTAAAATGCCTCCCTGTATCATTCTCAAAAAGGACGGCTCCACTATCTACGCCACCCGCGACCTTGCCGCCGCTCTCTATCGGAAAAAGACCTATGATTTTGACGAGTGCATCTACGTCACCGACGCCGGCCAAAGCCTCCATTTTAAGCAGGTGTTCAAGGTGATCGAGCTGATGGGCTACGACTGGGCAAAAAAGATGGTTCACGTGCCCTACGGCAAGATCAGCATCAACGGCCAAAAACTTGCCACCAGAACCGGCAACGTGGTCTTGCTGGAGGATCTGTTTGCAGATGCCACCGCCAGAGTGAAAAAGATCATCGAAGATAAGAATCCCGATCGGGAGAATAAAGACGATATTGCAAAAAGCGTGGGAATTGGCGCCGTGATCTTCAATCAGCTCAGCGCAGGCAGGATCAAGGACGTAAACTTCGTTTGGGAAGACGCCTTGAATTTCGACGGTAACACCGGCCCCTACGCGCAGTATACCTTTGCCAGAAGCTGCAGCGTTCTGGAAAAGGCGGGGGAGGTAGGACAGGTGGATCCCGCTTGCACTCTTTGCGACAACGAAAAGGAGCTTTACGAGCTTCTCTGCCGTTTCCCTGCTAAGGTCAGACAGGCAAGACTCGATTATGAGCCCTCCACCGTCACCCGCTACATTCTTGACGTGTGCCAGGCCTTTAACCGTTTCTATCACGACTGTCCCATTCTCAAGGCCGAGGAGAAAACCAAGGCTCTGCGTGTTCTTCTGTGCCGCATTACCCGCAACGTGCTCTTCAATGCCCTGTGGCTGATTGGCTTGGAGCGCCCCGAAAAAGTTTAATTTTCTGCAATTATTATATTACAAAAGAGGTATCGTTATGTCCGGACATTCCAAATGGAAGAATATTATGCACAAAAAAGAGAAGACCGATGCTCAGAAGGCAAAGACCTTCACAAAGATCGGCAAGGAGATCGCCGTGGCCGTAAAGGCGGGCGGTCCCGATCCCGTTTCCAACTCCAAGCTGAAGGATCTCATCTCCAAGGCAAAGGCCAATAACGTCCCCAACGATAACATTGACCGCATCATCAAGAAAGCGGCAAGTAACGAGGGCGAGAATTACGAAGAAGTGGTATACGAGGGCTACGGTCCCAGCGGCATCGCCGTGATCGTCGTCACCACCACTGATAACCGCAACCGCACCGCTTCTGAGGTCAGACATTACTTTGATAAATTCGGCGGCAACCTGGGCACCACCGGTTGCGTGTCCTTCCTTTTCTCCGATAAAGGCGTGATCGTTGTGGACTCGGAAGGCGTGAGCGAGGATGAGGTGATGGAGGTAGCCCTGGAAGCAGGAGCTGAGGATATCAACGCCGAGGAAAACGTGTTCGAGATCACCACGGAGCCCGCTCTTCTCTACGAAGTGAAGGAAGCTCTGGAAAAGGCGGGCTATAAGATCCTCTCTGCCGAGGAAGATAAGATTCCCGCCAGCACCGTCACCCTCACCTCTGAGGAAGATATCGTGAAGATGAATAAGCTCTTGGATATGCTTGACGACAATGAGGACGTGCAGGACGTATACCATAACTGGGAAAACAACGAGTAAATGAAAACCGCTGACGAAAAATACGTTTCTTCTGCTCACGCGGAGGGCGCCGTTTCTGTTCTTGCCGTGCTGAGAGGGGATTCCCGCCCGATTCACAAAGTTTTGCTTTCTCCCGACTGTGATCGGGAACACAAAAACGTGGCGGAGGTCTTGCGCCTGTGCCGGGAAAAACACGTCCCCGTGGAGGAGTGCTCCCGGGAGGAGTTTTGTGCCCTGGCGGGCGGCTCCACGCACGGCGGGCTGATTGCTGAGGTAGGGGAGAGAAAACTGTGTTCTCTCTCTGAGCTTCTCACGAAAAAAGACGGCTTCTTCTTTATGCTTTGCGGCATTGAGGATCCCTATAATTTCGGAGACGCCGTGCGCAGTCTGTATGCCTTCGGGGCAGACGGAATGGTTCTCACTCCCCGCAACTGGCTGAGCGCGGCGGCCATCACCATTCGTTCCTCCGCGGGCGCCACCGAATTGATGGATTGCGCCGTTTGCGAGGATGAGGAAGAGCTGGCAAACCTTTGCAAGGAAAACGGCGTTACCATTGTTTGCGCAGGGGAAAAGGATTCCGTGTCGTTGCACCGCACATCTTTGAAGCGCCCCATGCTCGTGGTGATCGGAGGAGAAAAGCGGGGCATCTCCCGTTACCTTTTGAATAAAGCGGATCTTTGCGTGAGGATTCCCTACGGCAGAAACTTCAATCAGTCTCTCAGCGCTTCCGCCGCAGCGGCGGCCCTGGGCTTTGAACTTTCCCGTCAGCAAAGACAGCAAAAATTTCAAAAAAACAAATTTCAAAAAGGAAAAGGCCGTCAATGATTCCCCATCTTATGAACGACGTGAATCTCGTCGATTGGCTTCTCGACCTTCTCTATTCCTTGCCGGGAATCTTTCTTGCTCTCAGTTTTCACGAGCTCGGTCACGGGTACGTTGCCTATAAACTGGGGGATCACACGGCAAAGTCCATGGGACGGCTGAGCATGAACCCCTTGCACCACGTTGACCCGGCGGGCTTTCTTGTTCTGCTTTTGTTTGGTTTCGGTTGGGCAAAGCCGGTGATGATCGATTACCGCAATTTGAAAAAGCCAAAGCGTGACGTTGCTTTGGTTTCCCTTGCAGGCCCCGTGGCCAATTTCCTTCTGGGCTGGCTGTGTTATCTTTTGTATGTGCTGGCTTTTTACGCTTTGGGTTTTGTTACGCAGGAATGGATGTTTGATCTCTTGAACGGTGTTTTCTCTATCCTGTATTACGCCGTGCTTCTCAATGTGAGGTTTGGGCTGTTCAACCTGATCCCCGTGCCGCCCTTGGACGGATCGAAGATCCTCTATTCGTTTTTGCCTTCAAAAATCGTTTTAAAGATCGCTCCCTACGAACGCTATTGTTGGATCCTGTTGATCGCCTTGCTTTATTTTGGGGTGTTGAGTGTTCCTTTAAGCTTTCTTTCCTCTCAGATCCTTGCCTTTTATTCTTTTACCATTGAGAAAGTGCTGTTCTTTTTATGATGATCGAGTTGCAAAATGAGAAATCCGCAAAAATCAACTTCTCTCTGGAGAGCTTTGACGGCCCTCTGGATCTTTTGCTGACCCTCATCAGCAAGCAGAAGATCGATATTTACGACATTCCCATTTCGCTGATTTTGGAACAGTATTTGGATCATATCGAATATATGAATCAAAACAACGTGGAAGTGGCAAGCGAATTCATCGTAATGGCCTGTGAGCTTTTGTATATCAAATCCAAAATGCTCCTTCCCCGGGAAGAGAAGGACGAGGATCCCCGCACTCCTTTGGTGGAAGCGCTGATCGCCTATTCTCTCGTTCGGGAAACTGCGCTCCGCCTGTCCGAAGCAGAGCGCCATTACTATCACCGTTATTATCCCACGCCCAAGCCCTGTGTCGTTCGCCACGAGGTTCCCCAATACGATAAAAGCGTGCTCTTTGAGGCAATGCAGAACATGAAGGCAGATGCCAAGGAAGCAAGAGAAAGCCGAAAAAGGGAGGCCGTGGCCGGCGTGATCTTCCAGGCAAAAAACGTTTCCGTGGAAGGGAAGGTCGTGTTTATCCTCCGTCGGATGCTCAGAGCTCTTCCCTTGGGAAACAGCGTGAAATTTTCGGGGCTTTTCGGAGAGAACAAGGAGAAGCCCGATGTGATCGCCACCTTCCTTGCTCTGCTGCAACTGGTTTCCACGGGGCGTATTCTGTACACCAGGCGTGAAAACGATTATATCATTCATTTGAATCAAGACTATAAAAAGTCAGATGCCGCACAGGAAAGCGGGGAGGGACTATGGAGCTGAAATGGACCAACACCGTATATGAATTTGATTTTCTGGTCAACGCCGTGGAAGCTGTTCTTTTTGCGGGCGGAGAACCCGTGGAAACGGGAAAGCTCTGCGAATTGTTTGAAATCAAAGAAGAAGAGCTTCGTTTGTGCGTAGACCGCCTGGAGGAGAAGATCAACTCTGAGGCATCCTCGTTTCAGTTGATCCGCCTGGAAAACGCTCTCCAGCTTTGTACCCGTCAGGAATTCGGAAACTACGTATCTAAGTTTTTGGAGATCAAGCGCACTGCGCCCATGTCAAAGGCGGCCTTGGAAGCCTTGGCGGTGGTGGCATACCGCCAGCCCGTCACCAAGGGCTACGTGGAAAAAGTGCGCGGCGTGGACTGCTCGGGGATCATGAACACCCTGGTCTCCAGAAATCTCATTGAAGAATGCGGCCGCCTGGATGCCCCCGGGAAGCCCATTCTCTACCGCACCACTCCGGATTTTCTCCGTTGCTTCGGACTGTCCTCCCTCAAAGAGCTGGAACCCGAAGAGGATGAACCCCGTCAATTGGAGATCGAAGATGTTGAATCCTGATAAAGGAGCCGTTATGAATCCAAGGATCAAAGTGGCACTTGCGGGCTTCGGCACCGCGGGGCGGATCTTTCACGCTCCCTTTCTTTGCGCCGATCCCCGCTATGAGCTTTTTGCCGTTTACGAGCGAAGTCGCGACGAAGCAAGAAAATACTATCCCGGAGTGATTCGGGTCACGTCCTATGAGAAACTTTTAAAACTCCCCTGCGACCTTGTGGTGATCTGTGTTCCCAACCGCCTCCACTTTGAGTTTGCCAAAGCGGCCTTGGAGGCGGGGAAGAATGTCCTTTGCGATAAACCCTTTTGCATCACCTCTGATGAGGCTCAAGAGCTTTGCCGCTTGGCAAAGGAAAAGGGGCGTGTTCTCAGCGTTTATCAGAACCGCCGCTATGACAGTCCTCTTCTCACGCTGAAGAAGCTGATCTCTGAAGGAAAACTGGGGCGCATCGTGGATCTTTCTCTGAGCATCGAGCGCTTTCAGAAAGAAAAAAACAAAAAAGAGTGGAAAAGCGTTGACGACGGCACCACCGGGATTCATTACGATCTTGGCATTCATCTGCTGGACAGCGCCTATCATCTGTTCGGGGTTCCCGAGGGTGTCTACTGTGAGTTGAAAACTCTGCACCCCTTTCACTCCGTCCACGATCGGATGGAACTTCTTCTTTCCTATCCCCGCGGCCTGACCGTGCGGTTGCACGCTTCTCAATGCGCCTGCGCCCCCTGTGCCTCTCTTGTTTGTCACGGCACGCAGGGCAGCTTCATCAAACAAGGATGTGACATCCAGGAGAGCCTTTTGAATCAAGGGATCATGCCCACAGATCCTGCATGGCGAAAGGAAAGCCCCGAGGAATGGGGCGTGTTCACCGATGCCCGCGGTCATTCCGCTGCGTATCCCACGGTGGACGGGGATTACGGCGCCTTTTACCGTGATCTCTATCCCGCCTTTTTCGGACAAACTCCTCCCGTAAGCCCGAAGGAAGCCACAGAGGTGTTAAAGCTCCTGGAAGCGGCTCTTCTCAGTCATCGGGAAAAAAGGATGATTCTTTTATGATCGCCC
>JAZNGI010000060.1:0-4957 GCA_045576375.1 Eubacteriales bacterium | reverse complement strand
TGCGGGATCTGATTCGCATTCATTTTTCCCTGTCGGCCACGCACCTGCGGCGCATCAAGCGCTTAGAGGACGGCATCACCCTGGACGGCAAAAGAGTGACGGTGGCAGACAGGGCCGAGGCCGGCCAGCTTCTCGCCTGCCGTGCCGACGACGCAGGCCAAAGCCGCGTGCTTCCCTGCCCCATCCCCTTGGAGACCCTTTACGAGGACGGGTTTTTCTCCGTGATCAACAAGCCCGCGGGGCTCCCCACGCACCCCTCCTCCTTTGCGCCCAACGAACCCTCGGTGGCGGGGGCGTATTTAGCAAGAAACGCCGCTTCGCTGTTTCATCCCGTGAACCGCTTAGACACGGGCACCTCGGGCATTATGGTGATCGCCGCCAACGGTTACAGCCATCAGCGCTTGATGGCGCTCCTTCACACACCCGACTTTTCCCGAGAATATCTGGCGGTGTGCCAAGGGCATTTGAAGGAAAAAGAAGGAGAGATCCGCGCGCCCATCGGGCGCAAGGAGGGCTCCCTGATCCAGCGGGAGGTGCGCCCCGACGGCAAGGAAGCGCTGACAAAATACCGCGTGGTGGAAGAGACCTGCCGCTATTCTCTGGTGCATCTTTTCCCTCTCACGGGGCGTACCCATCAGCTTCGGGTGCACATGGCGTATTTGGGACATCCCTTGGTGGGGGATTTTCTCTACGGCACGGAAGACCGTTCTCTCATTTGCCGTCCGCCCCTGCACTCCTTTGCCCTCTCTCTGCGCCACCCCGTTTCCTCCCGCCGCTTACGCCTGGAAGCTCCCCTTCCCGAGGATATGAAGCGCCTGTTACAGTAAAAGAGCAAGCCTGCGGGCTTGCTCTTTATTTGCAATTGAAGAAGTTCTTTCCCTTGGGAAAACCGTGGCGGTAAACGCCGTGGGCGCATATACTTCCAATGAGTCGGGATGTGTCCCGACACATTAAAAGGAGGTCGAACCATGGCCATTTTCACCAATCAAGCCAGTTTGAGCTATAATAATACCGTTACCACTTCCAATATTACCACGGGAGAGCTGATCGAAGCGCTCTCCGTGACCAAGACTGCCCTGGACGGCAGCTACGGAGCGGGAGATCGGGTGACCTATGTGGTGAGCATCATCAACGCCGCCGCCACGCCTCTCACCGGTCTGACCCTGACCGACGATCTGGGAGGATACGCCTTCCCCTCTGAGCCCGACACCGTTTACCCTCTGGATTTCACCGAGGGAAGCATTCTTTTTTATATCAACGGCGTTTTGCAGCCGACGCCTGCCGTGACCGCGGGCCCGCCCCTGAGCGTGAGCGGAATCACCATTCCCGCTTCCTCCAACGCCACTGTGATCTATGAAACCTCCGTTACGCCCTACGCCCCTCTTGCCGTGGGATCCACGATTGTGAACACGGTAAGGGTGGAGGGTGCCTCGGGGGTTGCCCTTGCAACGGCAACCGAAACGGTGGAGGTCACCACGGAGCCCTTGCTTTCTGTTACCAAGTCTCTCTTCCCCACCTCCGTGACGGAAAACGGCACCCTGACCTACACCTTCACCATTCAGAATTCCTCTAATACTCCCGCAGATGCAGGAGACAGTGTGACCCTCACGGATCTCTTTGATCCCGCTCTCACCGATCTGGCCGTCACCTTCAACTCCACTCCCTGGACCTCTCCCGCCAACTACAGCTACGATCCCGACACGGGCTTGTTCACCACCGTCCCCGGGCAGATCGCCGTTCCTGCGGCAAGCTTCTCGCAAGATCCCGAAACGGGGCTGTGGACCACTACTCCCGGCGTCAGCGTGCTGACGGTGACGGGAACCGTTTGATTCCCCCCGGATCCCTTTTTTCAGCCGCCCTTCGGGGCGGTTTTTTTATTAAGCTCCCGCCGCCTCAAAGATGCATACCGCCAAAGGGAAGGCGAGGAAGGTTATTGACAAAAGGCATCGGCAAGAGTATAATAAAAATCGGAGTTTTCCCATTCATTTCCTGCCCCCCGGGGCGTTTTCTCACTTTGATTTCCTTTTGGAGGTATCCCATGAAGTGGACGGTTTCCTTTAGTCTGGCAGCGGTCGTTCTCGTTCTCTGCTGTATAACGGCTCATTGCCGAAGCAGATCCACAAGCAGGCGCTTTGCGGTTTTGGATCCGTTCAGGCTGGTGGCCATCGGCGTGATCCTTTCCTCCCTGATCTTGTTTGTTCCAATCTACACCACCACCTTCAAAGCCACCGACTGCGGGCCCGTTGAGACTATTTTTATGTCGGTGCACAACGTGATCCGTCTGTTCGTGGCGGACGGTGATTTTGATTTCGTCGTGGAAAATCTTGAGGGTATTTCCCAGAGCCTTGCCCCCTGGTACACGGGTCTGTTTTCCTTCCTGTTCGTTTGTGCTCCCGTGCTCACCTTCGGCTTTGTGATCTCGTTTTTTAAAAACGTTTCCGCCTACCGCCGCTACCTCACCCGCTTTCATAGCGACGCCTTCATTTTTTCCGAGCTCAGCGAAAAATCTCTGGCCTTGGCAAAAAGCATCCACGACAAGAAGAGCAAAAACCGACTGTTCGTGTTTTGCAACGTGTACGAGAAAGACGAAAACGGCTGCGAGCTGGCGGCAAAAGCCGCAGAGCTGGGTGCCGTTTGCTTTAGAAAAGACCTGACGGCGGTGAATTTTAACCTTCACGGCAAAAAAAGCCGGTTGATTTTCTTTGCCATCAGCGAGGACCCTTCGGAAAACATTGACCGGGCGCTGAAGATCATTGAAAAAATGAAATATCGGGCAAATACGGATCTTTTCGTGTTCTCCTCTCAGCCGGAAGCGGAAGCGTTGCTTTCCAATTCCTTTAACAGCCAGGAGGAAAACGCCCCGCCTGAGACCCCCGTTCAGATCAAGGTGCGCCGCGTGAACGAGGTGCGCTCCCTTATCAACAGGATCCTCTACGAGGACGGCTTCGAGAAGATTTTCGGCACCGCCCGCAAAGAAGAAGGCACCAAGGTGATTAACGCCATGGTGATCGGAATGGGACAGCACGGAACCCAAATGGCCAAAGCCCTCCCCTGGTTCTGCCAAATGGACGGTTTTGACGTGCGGGTGGATGCTTTTGACCTGTCGCCGGATGCCGAAAAGAAATTCACCGCGCTGTGTCCCGAGCTGATGGAATTCAGCGGAAAAACGGACATTGAGGGCGAAGCCAGATACACCCTTTGCGTGCATTCGGGAATTGACGTTCAGACCACGGACTTTGAAACGTTAGCGGCCGCCCTTCCCCGCCCCACCTACGTTTTCATCAGTCTGGGAAACGATCAGAAAAACATTGCCGCGGCAATGAAGATCCGCAGTCTCTTCCAAAGAATGGGCTGCGACCCCGCCATTCAAGCCGTGGTGCGCGACACGCGGAAAAAGAACGCCCTCACGGGAATTAAAAACTTTAAAAAACAGGACTACCGCATTGACTTCGTGGGGGATCTGAAGAGCTCCTATTCCCAAGAAGTGATCATGGATTCCGAGGTGGAGGAGATCGCTCTGCAACGGCATCTGAAATGGGGCAAGGAAAGCGAATTTTGGCAATACGATTATAACTACAAATCCTCCGTGGCCTCCGCCATCCACCGAAAAATGAAGGAGCTTTGCAACATTCCCGGAATCAACAAGGTCCCCGAGGAGCGCAGTGAGGAGGAGCGTTGGCCCCTGCGCATTCTGGAGCATCGCCGTTGGAACGCCTACATGCGCTCCGAGGGCTACGTTTACGGCGGCACCGTGGAAAAAGAAGGCAGAGACGATCTGGCCAAAAAGCACAACTGTCTGGTGCCCTTTTCCCAGCTCCCCCCAAAAGAACAAGAAAAAGACGACGATTAACAAAAAAACGAAAAATGCCTCTCAGACTCCAACTGAGAGGCATTTGGTTTTCAGAAGAAGTTTTTCCTGCTGCAAAAAAGCTTTCAGCTCCTTCATTCTCTTTTGAGCTTGACAATAGCCCATCTGCCGGGCGGCTTTGAGCTTTTCAGGCTTTTTCCTTCAGTGATTGAATTTTTTCAAAACCACCCAAAGGGGGAGCACGCTGAGAAGGATGGCGGGAGCAAGGAGGAGCACCTGGAGAGTGGCGTTCATAAAGAATGCGCCGATTCCCGCCGCCATCAGCACCACGGAGGCGAAAATAAAGGAAAAGCCAACGGCTTTCCGATAGGCCTCCTTGGAATAGTCCTGGTTGCGGTGATAGGTTTGGAGAATATCAAAATTCCCTTTACGAATCAATAAGCCCAGCACAAAAAGCAACAGGGAAACCAAAATTAAGATCACACCGAAAATCATTTTTCTTCCTCCCAAAACGCATCACGAGGCCGCAAGCTCCTTGCATTGCGACACCGAACGTTCATCGTCTCTCTTCGTTAAATACTTTTTTGGCAATGTCCACCGCCGCTTTGGCATCCTTGGCATAGTAATCGGCGCCCATTTTTAACGCGTACTCCTCCGTTAACACGGCGCCTCCCACCATGATCGCACAGTCGGGGCACTCCTTTTTCACCAGCTCCACGGTCTGCTTCATACTGTCCACCGTGGTGGTCATCAAGGCGCTGAGGCCCAAGAGGCGAACCTCGTGCCGCTTCACCGCCTCCAAAACGGTTTCGGGAGCAACGTCCTTTCCCAGATCCACCACGTCGTAGCCGTAATTAGCCAAAAGGGTGCGCACGATGTTCTTGCCGATGTCGTGAATGTCGTTTTTCACGGTGGCCACCACGATGCGAAAGGGCTGACGATCGCCGCTTTTCTCCATGGCACTGCTGATCACCTCAAAAGCACTTTGGGCGGCCGAAGCACAACGGATCAGTTGGGGCAGGAAGATCTTCCCCGCCTCAAAGAGTTCCCCTGCCCGATCCAGGGCGGGAACGATCCTGCCGTTCACCACCTCCAG
Source organism: Eubacteriales bacterium (assembly GCA_045576375.1). Classification (GTDB taxonomy): domain Bacteria; phylum Bacillota; class Clostridia; order Oscillospirales; family SIG627; genus SIG685. Next base: position 53 of record JAZNGI010000060.1, on the reverse strand, counting down.
GGGGGCTTGGCTTTCCAGTGCCAGGGCGGCGGCCTTTTGCGCCTCTTTTTGCA
>JAZNGI010000059.1:0-8279 GCA_045576375.1 Eubacteriales bacterium | reverse complement strand
CTTCAAAGAAAAGAAAAATAAATCCTATCTGGAATTTATGACAAAATAAAAACGTCTTTTCCTTTTTTCAAGCAAAACAAAAAAGCAGATGCGGTGCATCTGCTTTTTGCTTCTTATATCGTTTCTTTTTCCCACTCCCCTCAAAGAGGAATGCTGCCTTTCAGATCCCCAGGTCGAACTTCAACTGGGGGTTCTTTTCCTTGATGAGCTCCAGAGGATAATCCTCCATCACGAAGTCCTCAATGGTAAAGCTGAAAAAGTCGGTTTTGTCCGTCACCAGCTTCAATTGGGGCGCACAGTCCACCGGCTCCCGACGGATCAGCTCTCTGGCCTGCTCCACGTGGCGGTCGTAGATCTGCACGTTGGCGTTGAAATGGGTGAACACCCCGGGCTCGTAGCCCGTGTGACGGGCCACCATCATCAGCAGCGCCGTGTATTGCAGCTCGTTGATCACCCCCGCCGTGGCAAAATCGCTGGAGCGCTGGATCATGGCCATATCCAGATACTTGCCCCTCACGTTCCAAATGGTTTCGTAGCAACAGGGCATCAAGCCGTCGCTCTCCAAAAAGTCGCTTTCCTGCCACAGACTCATAATGTGCCGTCTGCCGTAGGGATTGGTTTGAATGTCAGATAAAAGCTTATTCACCAGGTCGTATTTTTTCACCGTAGCACCGTAGCGCTGACCGATGGTGCCGGGACGGTCCTTGCTCTCCCAATCCCTCCACCAATGGATCCCGTGGGTGTTCTCCAGCACCTCCAGATCGTTGGAGGCGTCCCGATAGATCCAAAGGATCTCCTTCACCGAGGATTTCCAGGCAATGGGACGGAGCGTGATAATGGGACACTCCCCCCGGGACAGATCGTAGCGGGTCACCACATGATTCACCGACAGGGTGTGGGCAGGAGTGCCGTCGGCGTAGCGGGGACGGGGATTCTCGTCGGGATATCCCTCCTCCAAGATCCGTTGCAGGATCTTCTTGTGATTCTCTTCGGCGATCCTCATATCAGTCCTCATCCTCCTCATCTTCTCTTAAACGCTCGGCTTCCTTTTTCTGAAGATTCTTCATATTGTGCTTTGCGAAAAGCTCCTTATACACGCTCACGTGGCCGTTTCTGCGGCGGCGCTCGGAATGCATCACCGCCAACACGCCCAGGGCCGACAAAACCAAAGCCCCCAAAACCACCGCCCAGCCGGGCAAACCGCCTCGGTCCTCCCCGCCGCCTTCCTCCTGCGGGCCTTCCGTCTGAGAGGAAGCAGGGGCCGAAGTGTCCGGAGAGGGTGCGCCGGTGGTGAGAATGGGCCCTCCCGAAAGGGGAGCAAAGTTTGCGGTGACCTCACAGGTGCAGGCGGGCATGGTCAGCGTGGTGTGCGTACTGTCGGGAGCCAAAATCGCCCCCTCCGCCATGGCAGGATCCGCCGTCTTCACCGTCCAACCGACAAAGCGGTAGCCCTCCCTGGGCGTGGCGATCAGCTCCACCGCCGCTCCCAGGCTCTTTCTGCCTCCTGAGGTGTTCACAGAGCCGCCCACCGTGGAAACCACGGTCAGCTCGTAGCTTGCCTTCATAAAGTTTGCCGTCAGCACCACGCTCTTGGCGGGCATGGTGAAATTCACCGTGGCGGAAGCGGAGTTTTCCAGCTCTCCCGCGGAAACGCTCCAGCCGGTGAAATAGTATCCCTCGCCGGCCACGGCAACGAAGCTGGCCTTGCTTCCCACCAAACGCTTCTCACGGAAGGGATGGGCAAGATCGGCAATTTCGCCGCCCGCTTCCACTCTTCCCCCCTCGGTGGCGGTGACCACCAGCTCGTTCACGGTGCTGGCAATGATGGCCTCCACCGTCACGTCGGCGGCAGGCATGGTAAACACGGTGGTGAGAGCGTCCTGAGAAGAGAAGCTTCCCTGAGAAGCCGACCAACCGCCGAAAATATAATCCTTGGTGTTGGTCATCACCACGTGGAGCGACACCGTTTCTCCCACGTGGTACAGGCCGCCCGCGGTGTTCACTTTTCCCCCCGCCTCGTTGGTGGCACGAACGGAAAGCACGTATTTTTTCACTGCAAACTGCGCCACCACCGCCGCCGAACCCATGGGAACGGTGTAGTCGGTCTGAGGATTCAAGGGATCCGCCACAATGCCCGCCGTGGCAGTCCAGCCCACGAATTCATAGCCCTCCATGGGCGTTGCCTTCAGCTGGATTTTGGTGTTGGGCTCGTATTCTCCCGAAGCGGGACTCGCGCTTCCGCCCTCGGTGGCGGTGATGGTCAAGCCCGCGGCAAGGGGCGTGAATTTTGCCGTAACGGTGACCTCCCCTGAGCCAACGGTGTATTCCGTGACGGCAGAAAAGGCGTCGTCAAAGGTTCCCGAGGTGGCGCTCCAGCCCGAGAACAGGTAACCGGGATTGGCCTTTGCCTCCAAAAGAAGGGTCTGCCCTGCGCCGTAGATTCCGCTTTTATTGGTGATGCTTCCTCCCGCTTGCGCAGAGAAGTTCACCTGCACCGCGTTGTTTCCCACGGCGGTGGCAACGGTGTCGGCAGCAGGCATCACAAAGGTGGTGGACGGCGAAGAAGCATCCGCCGCGCCGCCCTTGGAAAAGCTCCAGGATTGGAACAGCTTCTCGGGCTTTGCCCGAAGCGTGATCCGTTCTCCCGCCACGTAGGTTCCGCCGCCCGTAAGAGTCATCCCTTGGGCGCCGTTGAGTGCGAGAGCATACTGCTCACCCATGGCCGCCTGCCGATAGCTCACCTTCATATTCTTATCAGAGGAGGTGGAAAGCTGAATTTTTCCGTTGGCCTTCACCACCAGACCCTCGTTCAGATAGGCTGCCCTCACCCGAAAGCCGCCCTTCACGGCAATGCCGCCGTGAGCGATCCTCAAATCTCCCGACAGCTCCACGCCGGAACTGCCGGAGCTCACGTAGATGGCAGGAGCGCTCTGAGCCGCCCCCTGCAAAGAAAGAGAAGCTCCCGTGATGCCCTGGCGCCCCGCAGTGATCTCCAGCACGCCGTCCCCCGATATATTGGCCGTGTCAGTATCGGAAAATTTTATGCCCACTCCTCCCGCATTGATGCGGTTCACACCCTTCAAAACCAGAGAAGCACCGTCGGGCAGAACAATTCCGTCTCCGTTGCCCTTCAGCGTGGCGTTGGTCAGTGTGAGCATCTTGTCGGCGTGGGTCCATTTCCAGCCCTCCCCCGAGGTGTCCGCAGTGAACAGGGTGCAGTCGACCACGCCGCTTTTTTCTGCGGCGCTCACGGGGAATGATAAGGTTCCTCCGATCATCAGAAGAACCAGTACGAACGATAACAAACGTTTCAAGTGTGCTTTCCTTCCTTCACTGGGCTTGGGTGTTTTCCTATATAACAATAGGATACTATATCCCACGGGAAAAATCAAGTGCGCAATGATGAATTTCTTCCCTTTCTCCTTTTTTCTCATGGATTTTTGTTGACAAATCTGTAAAAAAAGTGTATACTGACACCCGAAACTGAAATTTGGTTTCAATTTCAATTTACGGGAGGCTTCCGTGTCAAGACCCAATCATTACGCCACCAAGCAAGGCCGGCTTCTGCTTTGCTTTTTAAAAGAACATCGGGGCGAGCATTTCACCCTGAAGGAACTTTGCTCCCGCCTGGAGCAGGAGGGGATCGCCGTGGGAAAAAGCACCGTTTGGCGCTATCTGGAAAAGCTCTGGGAGCAGGGCCTGGTGCGCCGCAGCCTGCCCGACGGAAAGACCGCTTGCTACAGCTACGGTTGCTGTCACTCCCCTCACTACCATCTCCATTGCACCCAATGCCGCAAGATCATTCATTTGGATTGCCCCCATTTTGACACGCTGAGGGAGCATTTTCTTTCGGAGCACGGCTTCGCCATGGATGCTTTCGGCACCACGGTTCACGGAACCTGTCGGGAATGCCGCGAGAAAGGAGCCGCCAATGCTTGAATTTCTTTGGTCCCGCCTGGGCGGCGACACCGTGCCCCACCTTCTGCTCCACAGTCTGCAGGACGTGGCCAAGCTCCTCCCCTTTCTCTTTTTGGCCTATTTGTTTATGGAGTTCATCGAGCATCGGGCAAAGGCCAAAACCGTGAAGCTGGTATCCTCCTGCGGCAGACTGGGTCCCTTGGCGGGCGCCTTGCTGGGCGTTTTCCCCCAATGCGGCTTCTCCTCCTCCGCCGCCGGGCTCTATGCGGGCGGCATCATCACCGCGGGCACCCTTGCCGCCGTGTTTCTTTCCACCTCCGATGAAATGCTGGCCATCCTGGTGTCAAACTTCACGCCCTTTCCCGTCATCCTTAAGATCCTTGGCATCAAGATCCTTTGCGCTCTCATCGCAGGCTTCGGGCTGGACCTGGCCCTGCGCTCGGCAAAAAAGAAAACGCCCTCCACCGTGGAGGAGCTTTGCGAGCACGACGGTTGCCAATGCCAAAAGGGAAAGATCCTGCTTCCCGCCGTGCGCCATACCCTGGAGGTGGCTCTGTTCCTTGCCCTTCTCACCTTCTTGCTCAATTTCGCCGTTCACCTCATCGGGGAAGATTCTCTGGCAGGTTTTCTCACCGCTTTTCCCCTGCTGGGGCCCGTCCTCGCCGCTTTGGTGGGGCTGATCCCCAACTGTGCCTCCTCGGTGGTGCTCACCCAGCTTTGGCTGGAAGGCGCCCTCTCCGCGGGCGCAATGATCGGCGGTCTGCTCACAGGCAGCGGCATCGGCCTTTTGGTGCTGTTCAAAACCAATCGCTCCGTGAAGGAAAACTGCTTTATCCTCCTCTATCTTCTCCTGGTGGGCGCCCTCTGCGGTGTCTTGCTGGATGCACTGGGATTGGTGCTGTAAATAAAAACACCGCTTTTAAAGCGCCCGAAAAAACTTTCTAACGATATATGCCCTGTGGGCATATTGTGGTAAAAAATAATCCGTTGCAAAGCAACGGATTATTTTTTATTCCTTCATATTTTCCATGAAAATATTTCCCACAGCCTCGGTCGTATATCACCAATTTGCGGTGCAAATGGATTTCACTGTAGGACAGATGGTGAGAAGAAAGTTACGGAGCGGTGTCCTCTCCGGCTTGTTCGTCCTGCTCTTCCTGCGCCGCTTCCCGGGCAAGCTCCTTGGCAAGACGCTCTTCTTCTTTCTTTTCTTCGTTTTCTTTGCGGCTCTTCCTGTCTTTGCCCGCACGAATGGCCTCGATCTCCTCCATGGTGACATCCGCCTCCATGGCACGCTCGAACTGCTCGTCGTCCATCACTTCGTTCTTCATCAAAAACTCTGCGATAAATTTCAGCTTGTCCATATGCTCGCTGATGATCTTTTCCGCCTTGGCAAAGGCATCTCCCACGATGCGCATCACCTCGTCGTCGATCTGGGCGGCCACCTTATCGGAGTAGTTGGGCGTGTTGCCGAAATCTCTGCCCAAAAACACTTCCTGGTGACTGCTTCCGTAAACCACGGGGCCCAGCTTGTCGCTCATGCCGTACTGCATCACCATTTTTCTGGCGATCTCGGTGGCACGCTGAATATCGTTGGAAGCACCGGTGCAAATATCGTCCAGCGCCAGCTTTTCCGCCACTCTGCCGCCCAACAGGCTGACGATGTCCTCTTCCATCATCCGCTTGGACATGTGGCTCTTGTCTTCCTTGGGCTGATACATGGTGTATCCCGCCGCCATTCCTCTGCCGATAATGGAGATCTGCTTAACGGGATCCTGGGTGGGAAGGAACTTGGTGACCAGCGCGTGGCCCGCTTCGTGGTAGGCGGTGATCTCCTTGTCCTTTTCGGTCACCACGCGGCTCTTCTTCTGAGGACCCATCAGCACCTTCAAGGATGCCTCCTCCAGCTCCGCGTTCCCGATCAAACGCTTGTTTCTTCTGGCGGCAAGCAGGGCCGCTTCGTTGAGCACGTTGGCAAGATCCGCCCCCGTGAAGCCCACGGTGGTGCCCGCCAGCTTTTTCAGATCCACGTCCTTCTCAAAGGGCTTGCCCTTGGAGTGGACCTTGAGAATATCCTCTCTGCCCCGAATGTCGGGGTAATTCACCGTGATCTGTCGGTCAAAGCGTCCGGGACGGAGCAAAGCGGGATCCAGAATGTCGGGACGGTTGGTGGCCGCCATAATGATCACGCCCTCGTTGCTTCCGAAGCCGTCCATTTCCACCAACAACTGGTTGAGGGTCTGCTCTCTCTCGTCGTGTCCGCCGCCCAGACCTGCGCCTCTCTGTCTGCCCACGGCGTCGATCTCGTCGATAAACACGATGCTGGGTGCATTTTTCTTGGCGGTCTCAAACAAGTCTCTCACGCGGGACGCACCCACGCCCACGTACATCTCCACAAAGTCCGAACCGGAAATGGAATAGAAGGGAACGCCCGCTTCTCCCGCCACGGCCTTGGCCAGCAGGGTCTTACCGGTACCGGGAGGGCCCATCAACAGCACGCCGCGGGGGATCTTGGCGCCCAATTCCGTGAATTTTTCGGGATTCTTTAAGAAATCCACCACTTCCTTGAGCTCTTCCTTTTCCTCGTCGGCACCTGCCACGTCGTCGAAGAACACCTTCTTCTTCTGATCGCTCTCCACCTTCACTCTGGCCTTGCCAAAGCCGCCGCCGCGGGGATGTCCCCCGCCGCCGGGAGCGGAGCCCGATGCCTTGGCGGCAAAGCGATAGATCAGAATGATCGCCACCAGCACCGCCGCGTAGGGCAGGATCATCAGCCACCAGGGAACGTCGGTGGGCTGCTTAATGTCCAGCTTGATTTTTCCCGCACTCTGCAGCTCTTCCAGCTCGGGAAGGACCCGCTCGTAAAAAATGTAGGAATCGCGGAAGCTGTATTCATACTTTTTGCCGTCTTCTCCCACGAAGCTCAGCTTGTTGGACTCCCCGAACATCACCTGGGAGCCTTCCTTCAGCTTGCCTTCTCCGATCAGAGTCACCACGTCTCCGTAGGTGACCTCTCCTCCGGACTGACCGTTTAACAGCAGGTTGGAAAACAACAACACCGCCACGATCAGGATCACGTAGACCAACACGGTCCTTGAATTGTTCTTCATAGTTGCAGATCACTCTCCTCCGCCCGACGCCCCGTGGGAGCCCTTTGCCTCGGGCAACCCTCCGTCGCCGTCTCTATGGTCAAAAGCTCGGGTCTTTATAAATTCCAAAGATAGATACGCCTCGCCCTTTTGGGGGCGGACGCGGTCGCACAGTCCCACGCCGGGAACCCACACGATCCCCTCACCGTCGGCGATCACGGGGATCTCTTTTTCATCCGGTGGAAGCTTGCAGTCGCACAACAGCTTCTTCACGCTCTTGTGCATGCCGTTGATCAGGATCCGATCCCCCGCTCTTCGGTTGCGCGCCGTAAGACCACCGACTATTTTAGCAGAGTTTATTTTCATAATCATCAGCATTTTGTTAATATTTTTATAATTGTCGTCTTTTTTTTCCTTGCTCCACACAATTTCGGCGCCGATGGCATCCAAAACGTTGCGCCCGCGAGTTAAATTCACGCAATATTCTTTTTCCTGTTCCTTTTCCCTTGCAAACACCAATTCCTTGGCCCCCACGAAAAGCACTCCTCCCGAAAAGACAAAGCGCTTGCCCGCAGGCGCGTGCAGGGCTCCCTCGCACAAACTCAGACAGCGCTGAGCCGAAGGCATCGGCACGGCCAGGGTTTGGCAGGCACGGGCGATCAGCCGTGAAAACAAAGGACGAAGCTCCTTTTTTTGGCAAAGAGCCCTGAGCTTTTCCCGATCCGCGCGCAAGCCGTCCGGGGAAACGATCCCCTCCAGGGCACGGTCGCACAGAGCGTCCAGCAGCTCCTTTTCCCCCCGAAGAACCTGCGCGTTTCTCCCCGCCGTTTCCTCTAAGGAGGGATTCTCCTCCTTCATCAAAGGAATCAAACGGTGGCGCACACGGTTGCGGAAAAATCCGTCCTCCCCGTTGCTCTCGTCCTCGCAAAAGGGCTGACCCCAACGCTCCAGCGCCGCCACGATCTCGTCCGAAGTGCAACAAAGCAAGGGCCGAAGGATCTGTCCCCGCCGAGGGGGAATGCCGCACAGTCCCGAAAGGGAAGCCCCGCGGATCCAATGCATCAAAACCGTCTCACATTGATCGGAGGCGGTGTGGGCCGTGAGGATCCCATGGGCGCCGATGTCCTTAGCCAGAGAGGCAAAATGGCAGTAACGCAGGATCCTTCCCGCTTCCTCCAAGCCGATTCCCCGCCCCTTGGCAAAGGCCGCCGCGTCCACCCGCACCGGGTAAAACTCCACGCCGTGGGCCTGACACAGCTCTTTGCAAAAACT